>JABGUA010000167.1 GCA_018646825.1 Piscirickettsiaceae bacterium | reverse complement strand
CGATGGCAACATGCAGGAAGGCTCGTTTCGTTGTGATGCCAATGTCTCTGTTCGCCCCATGGGCCAAACCGAATTAGGAACGCGCTCAGAACTCAAAAACATTAACTCTTTCCGAAATGTCGAACGTGCGATTAACATCGAAGTCGAACGCCAAATCGACGTCATCGAAGATGGCGGCAAAGTCGTTCAAGAAACCCGCTTATACGATGCTGATAAAAACGAAACACGCTCAATGCGCAGCAAAGAAGAAGCCAATGACTACCGCTACTTCCCAGATCCGGATTTGCTGCCTTTAGTGCTGGAACAAAGCATGATCGACGAAGTTCGCGCTACTTTGCCTGAATTACCCAAAGCAAAACGTGATCGTTTCATTGCCGATATGAGCTTATCAAGCTACGATGCGTCCGTAATAACAAGTAGCCGTGAATTAGCAGATTATTTCGAACAAGTACTCGCAAAAACAGGTAATAAAGATCCTAAACTCTGTGCCAACTGGATCATCACCACCTTATTAGGCGCCCTCAACAAAGCCAGCCTAGAAATCGATCAATCGCCTATAAGTGCCGAACAACTTGGCGGCCTATTGATGCGTATCAGCGACAATACCATCTCAGGTAAAATCGCCAAACAAATCTTCGAAGCCTTATGGTCTGGTGAAGGCAAAGACACCGACAGCATCATCGAAGCCAAAGGCCTCAAACAAGTCACCGACTCCGGCGCCATCGAAGCCATCGTCGACGAAGTTATCGCTAACAACGCAGGGCAAGTAGAGCAATACCGCAGCGGTAAAGAACAATTGCTAGGCTTCTTCGTAGGCCAAGTGATGAAGGCTTCAAAAGGTAAAGCTAACCCAGCCCAAGTTAATGAAGTGTTGAAAGCTAAATTAGCTGGTTAACAATTAGGATAAACACAAATAAAAAAGGCGATGTCCATTTTTAGGTCATCGCCTTTTTTACAATCCTTAATAAGTTCAAGCCTTAATATCCGCAATCTCTCTAGCAGCTGCCAACAACGCCAACCGAGCAATCACCCCATACGCATAAAACCGATTCGGTTCCGCATCAGGTTCACCCTGTTTATCCGGCGTATTACAAGGTTGAGCAAATGCCAAAGGCTCAAAATGCATACCCGGTGCATTCAAATTTTCATTCTCATCTCGACCGGTATGAACACGATAAAAACCGCCTACCACAAAATGGTCAATCATATAGATAACTGGCTCGGCCACCGCATTGTCTTCACCAATGGTTTCAAAGGTATAGACACCTTCTTGTATCAACACATTTTCAACTTCCAAGCCCTCTTTACTAGACGACATTTTATTGCGTTGCTTGCGGTTTAAGTTCTCAATTTCCTCAGCACTTTTCACCATCATGATGCCCATGCCATAAGTGCCGGTATCTGATTTCACGACAACAAAAGGTTCTTTATCGATACCGTATTGATCGTATTTCGCTTGTATCATGCCCAATAGCTCAGACACATTGCCAGACAGGCACTCTAAGCCAAGTCGTTCTTTAAAGTTGACCTCACCACATTGCAGTGACAACGGAGAAACAAGCCAAGGATCAATATCTATCTGTTTCGCAAATTCTTCAGCGACAGTTTGGTAATGCGTAAAATGATCTGATTTTTTACGATTCGACCAACCAGCTGATAATGGCGGCGTCACTTGCTGTTCTAAATTTTCTAATATCTCAGGACGTCCACCTGACAAATCATTATTTAATAGCACCAAACAAGGCGAGTAATCACCCAGCGCCACACGATCACCCACGCGTGTTAGCGGTTCAAGTAAGCAGGTTTTACCCGAAGGCAATTCAACCGACATAGGCTCTGACAGATCATCTCTCAAGCTACCAATACGCGCTTGAATACCGGCTTGCTCAAAAATGCCTCTGAACACTTCAAGACTTTCTAAATAAAACAAGTTTCGAGTATGGTTTTCAGCCACAATCAAGACTTTCTTAGCCTTGGGACAGACCCGCTCAACAGCCGATTGCACCGCTTGAATACACAACGGCATAAACGCGGGATTCAAATTATTAAACCCAGCAGAAAAGAGGTTGGTATCGACAGGTGCTAACTTAAAGCCCGCATTGCGTAAATCAACAGACGCATAAAAAGGGGCTGGCGTTTCAAGCCACTGCTCACGTAACCAAGCTTCGACCTTCATTTGATTTTCTAATAAATGTTCTTCTAAATGCAGGAGGGGGCCCTGCAAAGCCGTCGTAAGGTTTGGCACACCTAATGTCATATCAAATCAGCCTTAATATCAATCAGAAAGCCACTTTATAGAGGCAATAACATGTGAATCAACACACAGTTTTAGCAGACGCTGTCATGCATACTACATTCTCGTATGTAACGAACCCTTATGGCAAGAACAACTTTTAAAATTTGTGACTAGCTTGACGATAAAGAATAGGTTATCTTCGTCAAATGGACTTGCCCGACTAAATTAAATCTAAAGGTATAATTTTAAGTTGTGAGTGATAATCAAACTGAATTTTCTGATTTAAAGGTCATGGTCATCGATGACAGTAAGACCATTCGCCGCTCGGCTGAAACACTGCTAAAAAAAGCCGGTTGCGAAGTACTTACTGCTGAAAATGGCTTTGAAGCACTGCCAATCATCAGCAAGCAACATCCTGATATTCTCTTTATAGATATCATGATGCCGCGCCTCGATGGCTACCAGACCTGTTCCCTCGTCAAAAGTAACCCCAAATTTAGCGATATCCCAATTGTGATGCTATCGAGCAAAGATGGCTTATTTGACCGAGCCAAAGGCCGAGTGGTTGGTGCAGAGGAATACCTCACAAAACCATTTACTCGTGAAGACCTCTTAGGTGCTATTCGGACACATCTATTATCGAAAGAAGCGGACGCCGCTCCTCTATCATTGGATATTGAATAATATGGCGCTCATCCTTATTGCCGACGACTCCCCAACTGAAGTCTTTATATTAAAGAAGATTTCAGAAAAACATCAACACCAAATCATCATTGCAGAAGATGGTAACCAGGCCATAGCGTTAACACATAGTAAAAAACCACATTTAATCGTCATGGATGTCATTATGCCCAACTTAAATGGGTTTCAAACCACACGTCATTTATCTAAAGACCCTAAAACAAGTGATATTCCAATCGTCATCGTATCTTCCAAGGATCAAGAATCCGATAAACTCTGGGGTTTAAGACAAGGTGCAAAAGGCTATCTTGGCAAACCCATTACTGAGGCGTTACTCATGGCTGAAGTCAATAAATTACTAGGGCTAGCTGCATGAGCCAAATCAACACACCTTTAGATGTCATCCAATTGCTTCGCGGTATTGAACAACGAAGCCAACAAGGCGGCAACCGATTATCTCAGCAAGGTGATCGCCAAGGGTCGTGGACAGCAATTGATTTTAAATTAGCCCAATTAAATTATTTAATCCCGTTAACCGAAACGCGTGAAATATTCCCTGTCTCCAACCAAATTACCGCTGTACCCCGCTCAAAATCATGGGTGTATGGTATTGCCAATTTACGCGGTGAACTTTTACCTATTTTCGATTTAAAATGCTTTCTGTTAGGCCAAAAAACAAAGGTCTCAAAGCGAAGTAGGGTCTTGGTACTAAACCATCCGAATATATATTCAGGCTTATTAGTTGACGATGTCTTTGGATTAAAACACTTTCAAGAACAACCCACTCAAACTATGCAACAAAGAGATAGTGCGATTGCAGCATATCTCAATGGAAATGTCACCCAGAAAGAAACCAGTTGGGACGTATTTAGTTTCCAAAAACTAGCGACCGATCAGCGTTTCTTAAATGCTGCCAAATAATACTCAAGTTCTAGGACAACGATTATGAACTCCTCAAGTAAGCTCTTTTATTCATCATTACTCTCATCGAAGAATATATTTAACCTATTCTTAATGGTACTGTTTGCCGGGATCACGATCTATGGCATCTGGTTGCTGGCATCCGGGCAATATCCTGCTTTCATTGATAACACGTTCCAATTCACTGGTGCCGTTGTCGGTTCATTTCTCCTCACAATCCTACTCACAGCTCACCTGAGTTATGTACCCTTAGATAAGTTGCAAGGGTCGCTAGATGAGATGGAATTACGCAACCGCCAGAACCAAGATGCAATTTTAAGACTACTTGATGAAATGGGTGATCTTGCCGACGGTGATTTAACTGTTTCAGCAACTGTCACAGAAAACATCACAGGTGCCATTGCTGACTCTGTGAACTTCACCATCGATGAATTGCGTAACCTCGTTACAAAAATCAACACCACCACATTACAAGTTGCTTCGGCCGCACAAGAAACTCAAGCCACTGCATTACATTTAACTGATGCCAGTGACCACCAAGCACAACAAATTACCGAAGTAAGTACTGCTATTACAGAGATGGCAGGCTCTATCGAACAAGTTTCCCAAAATGCCAGTCAGTCTTCTGATGTAGCAACACAATCAGTAAATTTAGCAGCACAGGGTAACGAAGCGGTGAAAAAAGCCATTAACGGCATGGACACCATTCGTGAGCAAATCCAGGAAACATCAAAACGGATTAAACGGCTTGGTGAAAGTTCACAACAAATTGGTGACATCGTCGAACTGATCAACGATATCGCTGAGCAAACGAATATTCTCTCTCTTAACGCTGCCATCCAAGCCACCATGGCTGGTGAAGCAGGACGTGGGTTTGCGGTTGTTGCCGATGAGGTTCAACGCCTTGCTGAACGCTCAGGTAGTGCAACCAAACAAATCGACGCACTCGTGAAAACGATTCAAAGTGACACCAGCGAAGCGATTAGCTCTATGGAACGTAGTACCACTGAGGTGGTGACTGGAGCCCGATTATCACAAGATGCGGGGACATCCCTTGAACAAATTGAAGCCGTCTCACATCGTCTTGCTGATTTAATCAACAACATCTCTGATGCTGCAAAACAACAAGCCAGTGCCGCGGTAAGTACCTCCGACAACATGAATGTGATTCAAGAAATCACCATGCAAACATCGACAGGGACAAATGAAAGTGCCGCCTCTATCGGCCGTTTATTAGAGTTAACTAATGAACTACGCACCTCTGTTTCTGGCTTTAAATTGCCATCTTAAAAGTGAATTCAAAGGCGATATACGTGTTCGACACTGCATCAACGCGTTCATTCATTATCGGGGGTAAATAATGGCCCAGATAACTAATGGTAACTACGACGCCCTCGCTTGGGTACAAAATGAGGTTCAGCAATCACTCGCTGATGCCTTACAAATACTCACGCGTTTCATAGATGAGCCACAAGATGCCGCCACGATAGAGCCCTGCATCACACAACTACACCAAGTCACCGGCATTATGGAAATGCTCAGCCTGCAAGGTGCCTTAATACTCAGTCAAGAAATGTTAGCGTCTGCTACGGCAATTCGTAGTCAAGCAGACAGCAACACCATCCGTTTGCAAGATAGTCTATTAAAAGGGCTATTATTACTCCCTAATTATCTAAAACAAATTAGCCCTAGTCTTAATGACCATCCTCTGCGGCTAATCAATACCATTAACGAATTACGCCTGAGCCGTGACGAAAACATTATTTCCGCTGAAAGCTTATTCACACCAAGCCTCTCAATACCACTGCCAGCTGAAATTATTCCAAAACCACATGAAGCGACGACAAAAAATAATCTTTCATTGATTAAAATGGGTCATGCCTTTCAAATTTCGTTGGTCAGCTGGATAAAAAATAATGACAGTGAAAGCCTTGATAAACTCTCACAACTTGTCCACTACTTACGCATAAACTGCACCCATGAACGCAATATCCTTCTCTGGTGGATTGCTGAAGGTCTTATTGAAGCACTCAATGACGGTGGCCTTCCCATCGATACAAAAAGTAAGCTTAGCTTAGGTAAACTCAATGAACCCATTAAGTTACTGACCAAAAATGATGAACAATACTTACTGTCTTTATTCCCAACAGAAGTCGTGCATCAATTGCTATTGCTCATCGCACAATCAACGAGCGATGGCACTCACGTTCGTTTAATTAAAGAAGTCTTTAAACTAGACTTTTACGATCAGCAAATTCATCAAAAAATATATAGTTTTACCGATAATGCTCTCGTTGAAGCCCGCGCTGGCATCTTAGAACAATTATTGGAGGTCAAAGAGCAACTTAACCAATTTGATCATCAAGACCAAAACGCTGCCAGCTCACTTGAACAACTTACAGACCAGTTTTCAACTTTGGCTAGCTCGCTGGATTTGATCGCCGAAGAAAATGCGAGCCAACTTCTTCAGCAACACCATGAAGATTTATCCGACACCCTTGCCCGCTATGAGCTACCAACAGACGGTCAATTAATGGCCCTTGCGGATGATCTATTACGTGTCGAAAACCAGTTACAACAAGCCAATCATGTTAGTGGCCAACAAGAATATCAAAGCGAAGACTTACAAAGTGCTGTTATCGACGAATGTCTCAATGAGTTAGCTAACATCAAAGAAACTTTAATTCTTGTCGAAAATAAACGTATTACTAACGACGATGTCATTCCCGATACTGCGGCTCAAATTGCCCTTATTGCAGGGAGTACATCAATGCTCAATCTTCATGACACAACACAGTTATTAGAAGATACTGCAGCAAAAATGACCGATCGTCATAACAACCAAGACAATTTCACTGACAATGAATTCGGTTTATTAGCTGAAGTTATCGCTGCAACCGAGTTATACCTAGAGGGTCTTAGCCAACATGGTCAGCATCAAATACAGTTCCTCACACAAGCGCAATATCAATTAGATCATTTCGAGCAACTGGCTCGCGGCGACACCATTATCGATGAAAATATTGATAATAATACTGAGTTACAGCATGACCAAACTGTCCAAGCTGAAACCAGCGTCGATCGCTACATCCAACTACAAGAAATGGTTGCCCCTGACTTTGCTGAAGAAGAAGTCAGTCTTGAACTAGAAAAAATTGAAACGACTATAACCACTCAAGCTGAAACCAGTGTTGATCGTTATATTCAACAGCTTGAAGCAGCACCAATTGCTAAACCAGAAACCTCGGTTGACCGCTATATTGAGCAGCTTGAGTCAACACCGGTTGCTAAATCAGAAACATCAGTTGATCGTTATATTGAGCAGCTTGAATCAGCACCAATTGCTAAACCAGAAACCTCGGTTGATCGTTATATTGAGCAGCTTGAATCAGCACCAATTGCTAAACCAGAAACATCAGTTGATCGTTATATTGAGCAGCTTGAATCAGCACCAATTGCTAAGCCAGAAACCTCGGTTGATCGTTATATTGAGCAGCTTGAATCAGCACCAATTGCTAAATCAGAAACCTCGGTTGACCTTTATATTCAACAGCTT
>JABGUA010000150.1 GCA_018646825.1 Piscirickettsiaceae bacterium | reverse complement strand
TTTAATGGGGACTTTTCCATCACACCTCAAGACGTAATAACTCTAGATAATAATGACTTAAGCAGGTTTTATGCCGTGAATTATTTTATCTCAGTATTAGGTAGCTTTTTCGGATAAAAAGGCCATTCTAAATAACACCTAATTCATTTGCCTTATGTTGTTATTTGCCAACAATATTGACAATATTCGGCTTAAATACTACTCTTCTTCGCACATTAGGTGCCTTCTTCCAAAATAGATCGAAGGATAATCGGGAAGCTGGTGCGTCATTAGACAAATCCAGCACTGCCCCCGCAACGGTAATTGAGTTAAATAAGTCTTTTCGCCACTGTTTTTTTATATGGGAAGGCGACTTATTTTTAGCCTCATGAGTCCGGAGACCGGCCTACTGTGAATGCAACCAATTCGCGGCGGGCGAACTCGGGGTTAATGAAGTCAGTCCTTCTGATGCCTTGTGCCGTGCTTTGGTAATTTAACATTGCTTGTTTTATAAACAACAAGCTAGACCTATAGGCACATTATGTCATTTCGTTTTATTACTATATCTCTGATTACTTTTCCTTTTATATCAACAACTGTGTTTGCCGAGAATACGGATCTCGATTCTATAGTTGTCACTGCGAGTCGACTAGGCAATGTAGACAGTTTACCCGCTAGTATTAGCATCATCACCGCTGAAGATATTAAACAAAGCCCCGCTAACAGTTTGCCAGAATTATTGTCTGAGTATGCCGGTGTTTCAACTAACAGCTTCTATAGCCACGGGAGCCGTGCTACCGTTGGACTGAGAAGTTTTGGTGAAACAGCAACCCAAAATACGCTAATTCTACTTGATGGCCGACGCTTAAATGATATTGACCTTTCACCCGTCAATTATGCCGCTATTGCCATTGACAATATTGAACGGATCGAAATTACCCGCGGCAGTGGTGGCGTCCTTTATGGTGACGGTGCAACAACCGGTACAATCAACATCATTACTAAGAACCCGCGTGACTCAAAAAACTATGCCTTAATTAGCCAAATCTTAGGCTCTTTTGACCACCGTGAAACCAATGCCTTTTTCAGTTACACCAATGATATTTTTAGCCTTACAGGTAATATTAATAGTCTTAAAGATGACGGCTACCGAGATAACAACCAATTTCGTCAAGATACCGGACAATTTGACTTAAGAGTACCCATTGCAAATACGGCTGAGCTATATATTAAAGCAGGGGCCTTCGAACAAGATAGTGAACTACCGGGAGAGCGTGTCGTTAGCCCAGGGACAAATATTGATCAAGTCTCATCCAATAGAACTGGGACGACTAATCCCGAAGATTGGGCTGATGAGTACACCGAATTTGCCACAGTCGGTTTTAGCGGCAATTTAAACCAAGATGACAGTTTTGTTGTTGATGCGGGTTATCGTCGCAAACGACAACGCGCCATGTTCTTTGACTATGATGGCTTTGGTTTTGATGCCTATTCTGAAACAGCATTACAAACATTGTCGCTCACCCCGCGCTTAACATTGAATAGGGTTTTCGGAGAGCATGCTATTAACTGGATTATTGGTGCTGATTTATATCTACATCAATACGATTCTAACCGTTCAAATTTTAAACAGAATATTAACCAACCCGTTCATGTCCTAGCAGCCGATCAAAAAAGCTTTGCTTTGTATAGCCAAACCACCATAGCCTTAAGCCCTAATACTGATTTGACTGCAGGGATACGCGGTCAAAGAACACGCTTAAAAGCACGTGATAGTTTCGATGCAACAGCCTCAGGCTCTGCTTTCGGTTCAGAAGCAGCGGACTTTAATGAGTCAGATCGCAAAACCAGTTATGAGTTAGGTTTAAAACATAAATTCACTCATGCCCTGAGTGCTTATGGTCGACTTGGTCGCAGCACGCGCTTTGGTACTATTGATGAATTGTTCGAACTCAACTCTGTATTCCAGCAAACATTTTCACAACTTAAACCACAAGTTTCTGATGACATTGAGATTGGTCTCGACTATAAAGGCAGTGGTTTTGAAGCGAGTATCGCCCTATTTCATCAAAGTATTGAAAATGAAATCCACTTTGATGCGCTCACCTTCCTCAATGTCAATTTGGATGATACCCAACATGATGGTGTTGAATTAGCTGTCGCATTTGATATCAATTCAAATCTTTCAATGAAAGCAAATTATACCTATCTCAAAGCTGAATTTACCGATGGTAATAACAAAGCTAACGATCTCCCACTTACCCCTAACAATACGGCGAATATCACATTAATAGCTTCGCTTCCAGCTGATATCAAGGGAGCGGTTAACTTTAACTATGTCGATGCCACTTTATTAGCGAACGACCTAGGCAATAATTTTGCTAAAAAAATTCCTTCCTATAAAACGGTTGATTTAAAATTATCAAAACAAATTGCCAATATTGGTTTAGCGATACAAGTGAATAACCTGTTTAATGAACAATACTTTAATTATGGTGTCGGAAGTACGTTCACTCCGGGTCGTTTTAATGCTTATCCCTTACCAGAAAGAACCGCATATTTAACAGCATCATATCAATTCGATTAAACTGTTTGAGCGCTTTAAATATGGAAGCGCTCATTCCCCCTAATAAATTTAGTCACTTCATATTGGATCGTTATTATGGTTGAAAATCAGTCAGAACGTCATAAAAAAAGAATGAAACGACAAAAAGAAGTTGTCGATAAACAAGTCCAGAAATCTATCAAAGACAAGGGACTATTGCTCGTTATTACAGGTAATGGCAAAGGTAAAAGCTCCTCTGGCTTCGGTATGATTGCACGTGCACTTGGCCATAATATGAAAGTCGGTATTGTCCAGTTTATTAAAGGTGCTTTTAGTACGGGTGAAGAAACTTTCTTTAGACGGTTTCCTGATGAAGTTGCCTATCATGTCATGGGCGATGGCTTTACTTGGGATACCCAAAATTTGGAACAAGATATTGCTTCTGCCGAAGCCGGTTGGGCTGTCTGCCAAAAATTATTGCAAGATCCTGCGGTCAACATAGTCTTACTCGACGAATTAAATATTGTTCTCAAAATGAATTATTTGGATACAGAGGCTGTTTTAAACGATATTGCACAACGCCCTCCAATGCAACATGTCATCATCACGGGACGAGGTGCGCCGGATGCGGTTATTGAAGCAGGCGATACTGTCAGTCGTATTGAAGATGTTAAACATGCTTTTAGAGCCGGTATTCAAGCTCAAAAAGGTATCGAACTTTAAAATAACAGTACTATTTGGGAACTTTGTCACAAAACTGTAAAGTTACTCACAATTTCTGTGGATAACTCTGTGGTTAACTCTATTCTTGGTAGTTAAAGTATTCATATATAAGCGTTCAGCCTAAATTGGTTACTTTTTAACCAATCATTATAAATCATTTAAAATCAATAACTTATAAACAGCATTTTATTAATCAATAGCTTAGCGTGACTTTGTAACGGTTGAATGATGTCTCTTTACCAAAGTTGAATAACTATTTCGTTTGTCAAGCTTTTATATTGACAATTTTGGTGAATTTGAAGCGATAGTAACTACTATCAATCAAAAAAAGTGGCCTTTTTTAGACTGATTCTTTTTCGTTTTCAAATTCAAGCATTAATTCACCGTCATTGAGTACGACACGGACATGTCCTCCCTTACTCAACTTACCGAAAAGTAGCTCATCAGCTAGTGGTCGTTTTATTTTTTCTTGAACTAATCTTGCCATAGGTCTAGCCCCCATGCTGACATCGTAACCATTGTCAGCAAGCCACTCTCTGGCCTCATGATCAATTTCTAATGTCACTTGCTTATCTTGTAATAACATTTCGAGTTCAAGTACCGCTTTATCGGCAACGCGTAAGATGGCATCTTTGGTCAATGGCTTGAACTGAATAATCCCATCCAAACGATTTCTGAATTCAGGTGTGAAGGCCCGCTTAATGACTTCCATACCATCAGCTTGATGATCTTGTTGGGTAAAGCCCATTGAAGACCGGCCCATTTCATGAGCACCCGCATTACTCGTCATGACCAAAATGACATGGCGGAAATCAGCTTTACGTCCATTATTATCAGTCAATGTGCCATGATCCATCACTTGGAGAAGTAAGTTAAAGACATCGGGATGTGCTTTTTCAATTTCATCCAATAACAAAACAGCATGAGGCTGCTTACTAATAGCTTCTGTTAAGAGACCACCTTGGTCATAGCCTACATAGCCAGGAGGTGCACCGATCAATCTTGAAACCGTATGACTTTCCATGTATTCGGACATATCGAAACGTATCAATTCAACACCCAAGTTGTGTGCTAATTGACGTGTCACTTCTGTTTTACCGACACCGGTAGGGCCTGTGAATAAGAAAGCTCCCATGGGACGCTCTGGATGTCCTAGGCCAGATCTCGCCATTTTGATCGCTGAAGATAGGGCACCAATGGCATCACTCTGACCAAAAATAACGTGTTTGAGATTCTTCTCAAGATTTTTGAGATTATCTTTATCAGTATTGTTAACTGTTTTTGCCGGAATCCTAGCAATCTTCGCCACAATATTTTGAATATCAGTAATACCAATTTTTTTCTTACGTTTCGATTTAGGTAAAATACGCTGGGCTGCACCGACTTCATCTAATACATCAATCGCTTTATCAGGTAAATAACGATCGTTGATATGGCGATCTGCTAACTCAGCAGCTTGGTCTAACGCCGCTGTCGAATAGCGCACATCGTGATGTTCTTCTAATCCTGCTTTGAGGCCTTTTAAAATTTGTTTGGTTTCTTGAACTGACGGCTCTGGCACATCAATTTTTTGGAAACGTCGTGTTAAAGCATGATCATGCTCAAAAATACCGCGATATTCTTGATAAGTTGTAGATCCCATGCACTTTAACTCACCGGTTGCGAGTAGAGGTTTCAATAAGTTGGCAGCATCCATTGCTGAATTACCGGCAGAACCAGCACCGATTAATGTATGAATTTCATCAATAAATAAGATCGCATCTGGCTGTTTTTTAATTTCGCGTAACAGGGCTTTTAAACGTTTTTCAAAGTCCCCTCGGTATTTCGTTCCCGCGACTAAGGCCCCCATATCAAGAGAGTAAACAACCGCATTCTCAAGCACTTCTGGCACTTGCCCTTCGACTATACGTTTGGCTAACCCTTCTGCTAACGCTGTTTTTCCTACACCCGCTTCACCAACAAATAAGGGATTATTTTTACGGCGACGGCATAAGATTTGTAATGTGCGTTCAATCTCTAACTCACGGCCAATAAGTGGATCAATTTTACCTGCTAAAGCCAAGGTATTGAGGTTAGAGGCATAGAGTACCAAAGGGTTTTTACTGTCTTTTTCTCTGCTTTCTTGGCTCACCCCTTCATCTTCAGTATCTGATTGTAGCTCGATCAGATCAGTCTCAACACCTTGACTGATGGCATTAACAACATCAAGCCGCATCACATCTTGCTTTTGCAAAAAATAAACGGCTTGTGATTGTTGTTCAGAGAAGATTGAGACCAGCACATTAGCCCCCGTCACCTCTGTCCCACCTGATGATTGCACATGCATGACCGCACGTTGAAGGACGCGTTGAAAAGCTAATGTAGGCTGAGTTTCTCGTTCACTCTCTTCCGAGAGTGTGGGCAAATTATCAGCTAAAAAGTCTGCTAACTCTTGTCTTAACGTCGTAATATTGACATCACACACTTTCAAAACAGCCAGTGCTTGGCCATTTTCCAACAGGGCTAAGAGTAAATGTTCGACAGTCAAAAACTCATGCGCCGATTTCCTCGCATGACTAAATGCATGACTTAATGTTTGCTCTAACTCTTTACTTAACATTGTATCGCCTCTTATTCACGCAGTGATTTATTCTTCTTCCATTGTGCACTGTAAGGGATGTCCATGTTGCTGGGCATAACTATTGGCTTGCTCTACTTTTGCTTCGGCAATTTCAAACGTATAAATACCACACGGTGCGAACCCTTCTGTATGCACTTGCATCATAGTTCGGGTCGCACTCTCACGTTCCATACTGAACAAGCCTTCCAGCATTTCAATCACAAAATCCATTGGCGTGTAGTCGTCATTTAGCATCAGCACCCGATATTTTGGCGGCTGTTTTAAATCCGGCTTAACAGGAGAAACGGTTAACCCACTTTCGCTGTTCCAATCATGATCGTATTCATCACTCATTTCAATTACTTGCTCGCTTGTTCAGCCATTGTTTTTAACTCACCTGATTCGTATAGCTCCATTACGATGTCACAGCCACCGACTAATTCACCATCAATATATAATTGAGGAAATGTTGGCCAGTCAGCATAACGATGTAAGTTTTCACGTACTTCTGGTTCTGCCAACACATTAATATATGCAAACTCTTGGCCACATTCTGTTAATGCTGCTGATGAGCGACTAGAAAATCCACATTGTGGAAAATCAGGAGTGCCTTTCATAAACAAAATGATATTATTTGACTCAATTGCTTGTTTAATTCGTTCCATTACATCCATCGTACTACCTCTTTTAATAAAATATTTCTTTGTTGTTCACATTAAATGGGGATTTTGTCGCCAATTTCAAGCTTATGCTAGTTAAAATCTGACTGCAAGAATCCTAACACGCCTTCTAGACCACAATAATTCAATCTTGTGGCTGCTTGTGATTGAACAGTCGGTTTCGCATGGTAAGCAATACTCAACCCTGCTTCCCGCATCATCAGTAAATCGTTAGCGCCATCGCCCATTGCGATAGCTTGCGATGGCAACACGCCCAATTGTTCACATTGACCTAATAAAAAATCAGCTTTGGCTTGAGCCCCACAAATTTTACCTTCTACTTTTCCGGTCAATTTTCCACCTTGTTCTGCTAGCACATTGGCCATCGTGTAATCTAGACCTAACTGCTGCTTTAAACGTTCCGTAAAAAAAGTGAATCCACCCGAAACTAACGCTGTTTTAATGCCTTCTTTTTTTAATGCCAACAACATCATTTTTGCACCTGGGTTTAACTTTAAACGCTGTTCAAAAACTTGCTCTAATACCGAAACATCGAGCCCTTTTAATAGGGCAACCCGCTGGCGTAGCGATGTTTCAAAATCAATATCACCACGCATTGCCGCTTCAGTGATGGCTGACACCTGCGGCTTGGCATTAATAAAGTCAGCAATTTCATCTATACATTCGATACTAATTAACGTCGAATCCATATCGGTCACTAATAACCTTGTTTGGCTAGGATCAAATTGCTCAGGAATTTCGTTAATGTCAAAGAGGTAATTATCGCGTAATGCTTGTATTTGCTCTTTGCTCAACTGCTGTTGCGTCGTAATGGTCGTAAACCGACTCTGATTGATTATTTCACCCGCCACTTCTAGGGCGATCGCTGCCGCAGATTTGTCAGTTAATTGATCACCTTGTAATACGAGTTTGGTCATCTTTATCGTTCTCCTAAACCAATTTCGGCGAGTCTGATTTAGTATCAGCTCGCCGAAAAATGTGCTTCAATTCATGATGAAATTTAGAAATGTGGTTTAACTGGTGCCTCATTAAACCGTTTCAGACTTGCCATAATTTCAGTCTTTGCTGCTTCTATTCCTACCCAACCCTCAATTTTGACCCATTTCTCTTTTTCTAAATCTTTATAGTGTTCAAAAAAGTGTGCTAACTGAGCAAGTAAGCGCGATGAAACATCTGTTATGTCATTGACATCATCGTACATTTTATCGTGTGGTACCGCGATGATTTTTGCATCTTCACCAGATTCATCGGTCATATTGAGCATGCCAACTGGGCGACATTGTACAACTGAGCCACTGATTAATGCGTATGGGCTCATAACTAGTACGTCAACCGGGTCACCATCATCAGATAAGGTATGTGGTATGTATCCGTAGTTACATGGGTAAAACATAGCTGTATTCATGAAGCGATCAACAAATAATGCACCGGTTTCTTTGTCCACTTCGTATTTCACAGGATCTGAATGCGAAGGAATTTCGATAATAACGTTAATATCTTCAGGTAAATTTTTGCCTGAACCGACTCGGTCAAGATTCATAAAAGTAATGCTCCAAATAAGCGAATAATCAAAGCAATTGATTATATAAGAATTTAGCCCGTGATAAAACTGAAAACGACAATAGTCCCTTTATTCTTTCAATGGCACCATTTCAAAATCTGATTTCCCAACAGAACAGTCTGGACACTCCCAATCCTCGGGGATATCTTCCCAACGTGTGCCTGGAGCGATGCCATCTTCTGGTAAGCCCTTTTTCTCATCATATACAAAACCACAAACCAGACAAATCCACTTATTCATACTGTGTCCTCAAATTAACCAAAAAATAATGATGCAGAAACTGCCATTAAGACCAAAGAGAACAACCTCTCTAACAATCTAACCGGTAAGTTTCTTGCCCATTTCGCGCCAATAGGTGCAAATAGTATACTCGTACTAATCAACCCTAAAAAAGCTTGCCAGTTGACATAGCCCATTTGCCACGGGTTATCAGTCTCGGGTTTATCTCCAAATAAGATAAAACCCAATACACCAGATACAGCGATGGGAAGTGCACATGCGGCTGAGGTCCCTATTGCACGCTGAATCGTTTTTCCTGCCAATAATAAATAGGGCACAACCATCGTGCCTCCGCCCATGCCTACCAATGACGATATACCACCAAACAAGGTCCCGGATATAAACATAGTCGGTTGTTTAAGTAATGTTGCTAAACCTGCTAATTCTGGCATTGTTGCCCAAAGTCTAATCGACATCAAAAAAGCATATATTGCAAAAATTCGTTGTAAGACTTCACTGCTAAACAAGGTCGCAGAATACGCCCCTAAGAAACCACCCACCGTTAGCCCGACTGATAATCGCCTCATCAATGCCCAATCGACATTTTGACTACGATGATGCGCCATTAATGAAGAAAAAGAGGTCACTATAATGGCCATCAATGACGTGCTCACGGCGATATGCATCAGATGTGACTCCGGCATGCCATAAAACTTAAAAACATATAATAAGGCAGGTACGCTAACTAAGCCCCCTCCTAAACCCAGTAAACCCGCGCTTAGACCTGCAAATATGCCAATAAAGGCAAAACTAATCCACTCAACCATAACCCGCTAATCTAGCAGATTTATCACAACACTGTTTACAACTTTACAGGCCGATGCAATACAAGGTATAAGAAACCCTACGTTTATTAAATAATTTTGATCTTTGTAATTCATAACATCTTTAATCCATGCGTAATTATTGTGAGGTTCTCCCTATGTCAGTGTTGAGTTTCGTGCCGATTCTGTTCGGCATCCTTGGTCTTTACTGTGCCTATTTAGTTTATGGCCTAGTTATGAAATCACCACCTGGCTCAGGAAAAGTCGTCGACATCGGTGACCAAATTCACCTCGGCGCTATGGTTTTTATGAAGGCCGAATATAGCCGCTTAGCTATTTTTTCGACCGTGGTGTTATTG
>JABGUA010000163.1 GCA_018646825.1 Piscirickettsiaceae bacterium | reverse complement strand
TAATGGGTGCGATAAAAATTGCAGAGCATGGGACTCAAAATCATACTTTCTCTCAGCTTAATTTTAAAACACGATATGAAGTTGAGTTTGCTTGCTCAATGTAGCTGTTTACTTTTTGTGAATTTGGGATAAGCGTGAGCAGGTTCACATTTATGCCTACCTTAACTTTACATGCTCTGCAATAGAGGAATATCATCGAGAGTAACTATAACTATTATAGGGATTCTTGCAGCAATCGCTTACCCTAGTTACGTGGACAGTGTACAAAAAGCAAGACGTGGCGATGCTCAAGCTAGCATGGTTGAATACGCAAGTTTTGCCGAACGTATTTTTACTGAAACTAACCAATATACAAATGCAACACAGGCTTTATCCGGGATAGTGGACACCACTTTTTATAATTACACTATGGCCCCACTTGCCGCTTCATATACCATCACCGCGCTCCCTCTTGGCGGACAAGTTGGTGATGATTGCGGTACCATGACTCTCACCAACACAGGTAATAGAGCGACTACAGGTGTTTCTGGTTGTTGGTAATTAGCCTAAGTAATAAATACACTGTAACAACACACTCGCAAAGATACCGGCGATCACATCGTCAAGCATGATGCCAAATCCACCGTGGAGTTTTTGATCGGCTAGGCTGATAGGCCATGGCTTCAAAATATCAAATATCCTAAACAACACAAAACCCAGCACAATCCACTGCCAACCTTGCGGTGCAGCAGTCATCGTGACAAGATAGCCGACTATTTCATCCCATACTACGGCAGAAGGGTCTTCTTTTTGTAGCCAATCTGCTGATTGCTGACAGATCCGAATACCGACGATAAATGCGATCACGGTTAAGATGATATAGAGCATTAAAGATAGGTTTTGTACCAATAGATAAATAGGGATCGCCGCTATTGTGCCAAATGTACCTGGTGCTTTTGGAGCTAAACCAGAACCAAAACCGAGACCTAGAAAACAGACAGGTCTTTTTATCAATTCACTAAAATTAACCTTCGGTTGAGAAGTGTTCATAGCCTGCTCCTGTTAACTCAATCTTTTGTCCAGACTTAGTAAAAATGGTCTTATCCCCGCCTGTAATCATCCCGATTTTGGTGTAGTTTTCTTTTATATTTTTTAAAAGTTGGTTTTCTTTTTCAGGCCTTACAGTAAAACACAGTTCGTAATCATCCCCCGAATAAAGAGCCAATATTTCGGCCTGCTCCCTACCTGTAATACTTAATAACTCATTTGAAATGGGTAATGCCTCTAGGTTAATCTGGGCTCCCAAATTACTTTTTTCTAAAATATGGTTTAGGTCCGCTACTAACCCATCTGAGATGTCGATGGCAGAATGGGCTATATCCAACAACTGTTGCCCTAGCTCAACTCGAGGAGTTGGCTTATCTAGGCGTTGTTGCAGAAACATTAAGTCTGTATCCGTACCCGAGATATTGTTTAGTTGAGATTGTTTTAATTTCAATCCTGCCCCCGCATCGCCCAGGGTGCCTGAAACATAGATATTATCGCCTTCTTTCGCTCCGTCACGCCGTAATGCTTGCTTTGCATCTACAAAGCCGTGAACTTGCACTGTAATACTCAATGGTCCACGTGTTGTGTCCCCACCAATTAATGCAATCTTATGTTGTGTTGCTAAATTGGCTAAACCTTTAGCAAACGCCGCCAGCCATCTTAGATCAACGGCAGGTAGCGTTAATGCTAATGTAAACCAAGCGGGCGTGGCTCCCATCGCCGCTAAATCACTTAAACTGACGGCAAGACTTTTATGGCCTAGGCTTTCTGGATCCGCGTCGGGTGAAAAGTGAATACCTTCTACTAATGTATCGACTGAAATGGCAATCTGCTGATCGGTTTTGTTTTGTACAATTGCACAATCATCACCAATACCAAGCAATACATCATCTCGTGCGACGGTATACTTTTCAAAATACTGTTTAATCAGGGAAAATTCGGATAATCCGGACATTTCGTATTGGCTGAGGCTATTTTTTCTTTTTTTGTGCTTTTGCGGCTTTATATTCGACAGCGCGAAGCTTAGAACCCATCTTATCTAAAACCCCGTTAACGTATTTATGCCCTTTTTCACCACCAAATGCTTTGGCTAACTCGACCGCTTCATTTAACACGACACGGTAAGGGATCTCTGGGCGATGAATGAACTCATAAACCGCTAAACGTAAAACGGAACTCTCGACTGGATCAACAGCCGCTAAAGAGCGGTCAACGGCAAAAGCGAGTTCAACATCAAGTTGCTCTATTTCTTTTGAAACTCCTTCGACCAAAGACATAAAGTATTTTTGGTCCATTTTTTCTGAGTTTTCAGCAGAGACGAACGCAAGCGCATCTTTAGAGATAGCAACTTGTTCGTTAACTAAAGCATGATACAGGGCTTGTACAGCAGCACGGCGGGCGTGCGAACGGGGTAAAGCTGCTGACATTTATTTTGCGCTCTCTATTTGGCGAAGGACGTTGACCATTTCAATGGTGCCCATTGCGGCTTCAGCGCCTTTATTACCCGCTTTGGTGCCTGCTCGCTCAATAGCTTGCTCAATAGTATCAACTGTTAAGACACCGAAAGAAATAGGGATATCGAGCTGTAGTGTTAATTGGCCTAGCCCTTTCGAACATTCGCCTGCGACAAAATCAAAATGCGGTGTACCGCCACGAATGACTGCACCGAGTGCAATGATGGCGTCATATTTACCCGTTTTTCCCATTCGTTGAACTGCTAATGGAATTTCTACTGCGCCTGGAACGCGCGCAAGCTCTATGTCTTTTTCGCTGGCGCCATGACGAACAAGCGTATCAATCGCGCCAGAGATTAGGTTTTCAACGATGAAGTCATTAAAACGGCCGGCAACAATGCCTACACGCATATCTTTAGCTGAAAAATCACCAGAAAAAGTCGTGATATTGCTCATGGTTTACACTATCCACAGTATTAAAAAGAGCTATTGTACTGTTTTTAGCAGTTTTTTGCCTGATGGTGTCAACTCTCACGAGAAACAATCTAACTTACTTTTAACTTAGATCTCACGTCATTGTCATCGGCATCGACGACAAACCATTCGTAAGGCTGCTTGTCGACTCTCAATGCAGTTAATTTCTCACCCCAGACAACGCCGCTGTCTAAAGAAAATACCTGCCCATATTGTCCCGTTCCCAAAGTTGACCAATGGCCAAAGACAACCCGCTCTGTTCGCGTTTTTCGGTTTGGCATCTCAAACCACGTCGTTTGCCCTTGAGGGCTATCACTTGGTTTGCCTTTAAACTTAAGCGCTAACCGCCCATCGTTGTGACAATAGCGCAGGCGAGTAAAGCAATTAGTGATATAGCGTAAGCGATCCCAACCTGCTAATTTTTTTGACCAACGCTCAGGTTCATTACCGTACATATGCTGAAAAAATCTTGGCCAATCATCACTTTGTAAAACTGCCTCGACTTCTCTTGCACGCTTTTTGGCTTTGCTAATTGTCCAATCTGATGGCAAGCCCGCATGCACCATCGTAAAACCGAGCCGTGCATCATGATGTAATAATGGCTGATGCCTTAACCAATCAATTAATTCATCTCGATCTGGTGCTTGTAAAACAGATTCCATTGTATCGAGATGGTGATGATGCTTGGTCACACCACAGGCATTTGCTAATAAATGAAGGTCGTGATTACCCAGCACTACTTTAACCGCGCGCGGGCCAAGGTCTTTTGCAAAACGAAGTACTTCTGCTGACTTGGGTCCACGGTTTACCAAGTCGCCAGCAAGCCAAACTTGATCTTTACTTGGATCAAATTCTACCAATTCCAGCATTTTCTGCAGTTCGTCAAAACAGCCTTGAATATCACCTATGGCATAAACAGCCATCTACTTTCCCCAACTTAAATATATTTCCTTTTTTGTACCAAGATATCGGGACAAAAATGGTTTGTTTGATTATATTACTCTAGCTCGTATGATGGAAAATAGATTTAGTGACGTACTTAGCACTAATTCACAATTCCTTACTCATTATGTAGAAAAAGCGAGTGAGCGTTATCAAAAAATTCGTCAGGTGACCTATGTTTAAATCTTCTCGACAACAACAACGTTTTTTATTGCTGATTGCTTTTATCGTCGTTGGCTATGCTGCGAGCCATTTTGACCCAGAAAAAGCGGCACAGAACCCGATACCTTTTTCAGTCGAAGCAGCTTATGATCAACAACGTAGCGATGTCCAAGTTGAAGTGAATGGATCTGTCATTAAGTTATTACCCGATGATGACGAGGGAACTCGCCATCAGAAGTTTATTGTGAAAACGGATAGCGGATTAACACTCCTCATTGCACATAATATTGATCTCGCCCCACGGATTAAACACCTACGACAAGACGATAGAATAAGACTCTATGGAGAATATGAATGGAATCGAAAAGGGGGTGTTTTACATTGGACCCATCATGATCCTAGTGGTCGACACGTGGGCGGTTGGATCGACTATCAAGGCAAGCGTTATCAGTGATAATGACTGACAAGGTATTAACGATAGATGCGGGATTCCCACCCATAATTGAAGGCGCACCCCGCGCTTTAATTTTAGGCTCAATGCCTGGAGTCCAATCATTAGCTAAACAACAGTACTATGCACACCCTCGCAACACATTTTGGCCTATTATGGCTTCTTTGTTTAATTTCGATGTCAACCTAACATATGAAGATCGCTGCGATTTATTGACACAATCAGGTGTCGCTGTTTGGGACGTGCTACGAGCCTGCCATCGCCCAGGTAGCTTAGACACTAATATTGATAATGCCACCATGGTTCTCAATGACTTTAAGGCACTTTTTCAACAGTACAGCAGTATTTCAGCTATTTATTTCAATGGTGCTAAAGCTGAAGCTGTTTTTCGACAAGCCTTGCCTCTGTTGACTGAAGTTCAGCGTTCCTCATTCACCTTACAACGCCTCCCCTCCACCAGCCCTGCTCATGCGTCTCAGTCTTTTGAGCAAAAACTAGCATGCTGGAAAGCGGCTTTCATTCCTATTGTTGTTTAATTACTCCCTAATTTTAAGGGTCTGACAGTCAGATTCTTTCTTCAGTCACTTTCCCAAAACTAGTATTTATACTAACTTCATCTGTATAGTTAATACTTTATAATTATTTCTTATATAGCGCCTATTTTTTTGATGAAAGAGCCTTACTGATAATGCAGATTCGCCAACTTCTTTATGTCCAAGAAATCGCCCGACACAATTTTAGCGTGTCCGCTGCTGCTAAAGCCATCAACACCTCTCAACCTGGGGTTAGCAATCAAGTTCAATTACTTGAAGAAGAACTTGGATTAAAAATTTTTGAACGCCACGGTAAAAGGTTGCTCAACTTGACGCCATTTGGTCAGTCCGTCTTGGCATTGGCAGACAGGGTCTTACTCGACGTTGACAATATTCATAAACTGGCTGAAGACAGTCGTGATGACCACTCCGGAACCCTTTCTATCGGGACGACGCATACACAAGCACGCTACGCACTTGCTCCTGCTATAAAAGCTTTTACTCAACTCTTTCCGAACATTCACCTTCGAATGGTGCAGGGCACCCCGAGTGAAATCACAAAAATGACTGAGGTTGGGGAACTCGATATCGTGATTGCAACAGAGGCGATTGCAAAATCTAAGCACCTTTCTGTTTTGCCTTGTTATAACTGGAATCGTTCTATTATTGTTCCTGCTAATCATCCCTTGCTATTTGAAAAAGAAATCACATTAGAACAGGTTGCCGAATATCCCATTGTGACCTACATGAAAGATATTACTGGGCGTGCCATGCAGGACAGAGCATTTATAGAAAAGAGTTTAACGCCGAATATTGTCTTTACTGCCACTGATGCCGATGTCATTAAAACTTACGTCGAAATGGGGTTAGGCATTGGTATTATTGCTTCAATGGCGTTCAACCCAATCAAAGATTTACCATTACAAGCTATTGATGCCAGCCACCTTTTTCACCCTAGTACAACTTTGCTCGGCTACCGCTCTGATAGTTATTTACGTGCCTATAGCTACGCTTTCATCGAGTGCTTCGCACCACATTTAACACGTAAGGTCATTGATAGTCGACAACCTCATCATCCTAATAAAACAATCAAGTCACCAAAATAGCTTTCCCTACTAATCGTATATTCTCGTTTTATCTGAGTGAGTTCTAGCTCTTTTCCATCAAAAAGTCTTACCTCCTAACATAGCGAATAGGAGATAAAGTTGGTCGTCTCGTGTAGGTCCAAAATCTTTGCTTTCATCCTAAATTTAACTCAGAACTATTGTGTCTATAGTTTGATACATAAAAAATTCACTCTACAGCTACACTTTATTATACTTTTTTGTTATATTGATATTCAATAATTATATATTGATTGTTGTTTACCTCCTCCAAAACGCAATCCTTATCTTTTTATTGCACTATTTTGAGCCATGGCAAAATGAAGCGGTGCCTCTCAACTTGTCTCTAACACATTGAGTCTGCCGATCTTCAAAAGCTCACCGTGAGTGCAACCCCATGGCTTTGGTTGCACTCACTCCTAGTTGAAACCCCAAATATCGCTCACTTTTTATTTGCTCTGAAAAGTGGTTTTTGATGACACCTTCGGCTCTTAATTTCTGATTTAATTTAATACAATCATTTTTTAATTCTAATATTCGAGTAATATTTTCAGTCAGTATGGAATGAAACAGTAATTCTTGTTGTCATTATGAGTATGTGATTTAAACAGGACCAAATGGTATAATTAAAAAGTGTTAAAATAGTTGATTATATTAATTGCCAACATCTAGTAAGATTTGAGGAGTTTGAAAATGAGATATTCTGGTTTAAAGGTAGCTTTCCTTTTATCCTTTGGCCTCTTTACCAGTTATAGCTTTGCTGAAACAGACAAAGAAATTCCGGCTGCAGAAAGACCACAACAAGTTGAACTACTCGCACCAGGTTATGGTGCACTAAAATATACGCCGCCCGCTCCTGGAAGTTATAGGTTGCCTGCTTTTGGTGAGGCTAAGGATGCCAAAGTACTTAATGCAGATGGCGAATATGTCAACTATCACGACTTGTTCGAAGGTAAATACACTTTCCTTAGCTTTATTTATCTTAGCTGCCCAGATGTTAACGGTTGCCCACTCTCTCATTTAGTTTTTAATCGTATTCAAAATGATGGTGCAAAGATACCTGTCGTCGCTGACAATGTTCAGTTAATCAGTATGAGCTTTGACCCTGAGAATGATACGCCAGAGGTACTCAAAGCCCTTCTCGGTGAAGATCATAGTATGCATGATATGGCAGGCCATGAAGGTCATGATATGTCTGCAATGAAAAAAGATGAACTCCCGCTTACCTACCTCACCGCAGAATCGGTCGAGAGCCTAATGCCAATTCTTGATGACTATGATCAAACAATTCAAAACCAAGTCAATGAAGATGGTACGCAATCAGAGAATTTTTCGCATATTTTACGCGTTTACTTGATTGATCCTGAATTCAAAATTCGCAATATTTACAGTGTGTCATTCTTACACCCTGATATCTTACTCAATGACGTAAAAACATTGATGATTGAAGATGGCCTCATGGAACCTGAAGAAGGTGTGACATACAATGAGTTCAGGCCTGATAATGCAGCTATTCTCTCTGGCTCCAGTGACAGCAAAAAGGGTTTAAATTCTGAAGGATATCAATCTAACTCGCGTGCTATCTCAGCTCGCGTGGGCGAGACATCAGATCTGATTCGTGTCATTGATACGCCACCACTGGGCCTACCTAAGATTCCAGTTCCAGCCAACAACCCAATCACTGTTGAAAAAATAGAGCTTGGTAAAAAGCTGTTTTTTGACCGTCGTTTATCCTTAAACGATACCTTCTCATGTGCTATGTGTCATATCGCTGAACAAGGCTACACCAGCAATGAACTAGAAAAATCGGTTGGGTATGAAGGCCGCATTAATCGACGTAATGCGCCTACTTTGTACAACACGGCTTATTTAACTAAGTTATTTTTAGATGGTCGCGAAACGTCATTGGAAAACCACGTTTGGAGCCCATTAGTTGGTCACAACAAAATGGCTATGAGGTCTATTGGTCAAGTTATTGAGAAAGTCCAAGGCATGCCGGATTACGATGGGTTGTTTGAAGCAGCCTTTGATGGTAAAGATGCTGATATCATGACGATCGCACAAGCTATTGCTAGTTATGAACGTGTTTTGGTCTCAGGAAACTCTGCTTTTGACCGTTGGTATTTCGCTAAAGAAGAAGATGCCATTTCTGATGAAGCAATACGTGGTTTCAACGTATTCTCTGGCAAAGCTAATTGTATTGCTTGTCATTCTGTTGGTGAAAAGACGGCTCTATTCACAGACAATGGGCTTCATAACACTGGCCTCGGTTTCCAGATTGCCATGGGTAAAGAGCCTGAGACAGAGCGGATGTTAATTGCACCAGGTGTCTTTATTGATGTGAAAACGTCAATGAAAAATGCTTATACCACCAAAATAGGCGATGTTGGTTATTACGAGGTTACACAAGATCCTGATGACCGTTGGAAATACCGTACATCGTCATTACGAAACATTGCTTTGACTGCACCTTATATGCATGACGGTTCAATGCCTGATTTAGAAAGTGTGATTGCTTATTACAACCAAGGTGGTTTTCCTAAAAATGAAAGTAACTTCCCAAATGTTACCCAATCGCCAATCATTAAACCATTAGGGTTAACCGAAGAAGAATCTAGTGACCTGATTGCCTTTTTGAAAACATTGACGGGTGACAACATCGAAGAAATTATTTCTGATGCCTTTGCAACCCCTGTTGGTGATACAAATTACGACCATTAATCGTTATCGTATATAGGTAAACAAGATTTTAGTTATTTAGGAATGTTCCACTATGCTATTTAAACAACTCTTTCATGAGGAAAGCTTTACATACACCTATTTGATTGCATGTATGAAAACGAATAATGCGGTATTAATTGATCCCGTTAACACCGATATTGATGACTATATTGCCTTGTTAAAAGAGCATAATTTGACATTAAAATATGCCTTAGATACGCATGTGCATGCCGATCATGTTACGGCTAGTGGCCTATTGAAAAAAGAGTTAGGCTGCCAATCGGGTGTTAGTGCCTTATGTGGTGCTAACAACCCTGATATCCATATTGAAGGTGGTGATGTCTTTGAGATTTCAGAGTTTGAGTCTATAAGAACACTTAGCACACCCGGCCACACTGCTGGTAGTGTTTGCTTTTTATGGCGTGATCGAATTTTCACTGGTGACACGCTACTTATTGGTGGCTGTGGCCGCACTGATTTTCAAGGCGGTGATGCTGGCCAACAATATGACAGTATTACACAACGCTTATTTACCTTATCTGATGATACGCTGGTCTATCCAGGCCATGATTATAAGGGTCAGTTTGTCAGCAATATTGCACAGGAACGTCTTGGTAACCCACGTTTAGCCAATAAGACAAAAGAAGAGTTTATTGAGATTATGGATAATCTCAATCTACCTTACCCAAAATTAATTGATATTGCAGTTCCAGCCAACCGTGATTGTGGTGTGCTGATACAATCAGCTTAAATATGGCGTATAAGCCCTACTTTATTTAAAGATGACAGCATAGGAGGAGCCTATGCTGTCATTTTGTAAGACATCGACACTTAGTTCTTTTTCATCATTCACTATCGAGAATCGCTATGGCAGAACAACAGACTTCAATTCTAATCGTCGGTGGCGGTGCAGCTGGTGTCTCTGTTGCGAACAATTTGCGTCGTAAAAATAAAGCACTCGACATTACGCTTGTTGAGCCTTCTGAAAAACATTACTACCAACCTGGTTTCACTATTGTGGGCGGTGGTGCATATACTCTGAAACAAGCGACGAGAAATCAGGTTGATTTAATTCATTCATCCATAAAGTGGGTTAAAGAATATGCTGTTTCATTTCAACCAGATCAGAATCAAATCACTTTACAATCAGGACAAATTTTAGACTATGACTACCTTGTCGTCTGTCCCGGCCTCCAAATTGATTTTGATAAAATTGAAGGGCTTTCTGATAGGCTAGGTAAGAATGGCGTCTGCTGCAATTACTCTGTTGACCACGTTGAATATACCTGGGAAATATTGCAGAACTTAAGTTCTGGTCGCGCCCTGTTTACACAACCCTCAATGCCCATTAAATGTGCGGGTGCGCCACAAAAAATCATGTACTTGGCGGCTGACCGTTTTCGTCAACAAGGCACTAGCGAACAGGTTGATGTTCAGTTTTTTTAATGCCGGTCCAGCTATGTTTGGCATCCCATTCTTCGCAAAAGCTTTATCTAAAGTTGTTCAAGACTATGGTATAAAAACTAATTTTGGGGCTAATTTAGTGGCTGTTAATGGTGAAACAAAACAGGCTACTTTTGAAATCAGTGATG
>JABGUA010000120.1 GCA_018646825.1 Piscirickettsiaceae bacterium | reverse complement strand
AGTTATTGTGGCGCGTTTTCATATTGGCTTGAATGGCTGTGACAGCAGCAGAGTTAATATTTAAATCAGGCTCAGCGGCAGCGGGAGTGATCAACCAATCTAAAATAGCTAGACCTACTTTTTCAGCGCTGGATTGTTGTTCTGTTTGTTCGGGGCCAGACTTTTGAGGTGGTTGTCCTTCTGGACCCCAAATATCTTCGATAATCCGGTCGGCCGCTTTTTCTGCTGCTGCAGCCGGGAAATAGATGTTAATCGTCACACAAGAAACCAGCATTAAGCCGGTTATCAAACTCGTTATACTATTTCGGAACGCTTTCATCTTATTTCCTCATTAATTTACTGTACCACCGGACCGGCGCTATTACTGACGGCCTCCAAACGTGTCACCAGTTCCGGCCAGTCAACTCGGCGCGTATAGCCGATGACATTAATCCTCGGCGGTAAACCACCACCCTTAACCATATAATAACCTTGTTCTGCTTGTTCTACACCGTCCATTTCACACACTTCATTTCTAAGTTTGCAACTTAGACCCAAACGTTGATAAGAAAAGTCCTCGAAGAATCTTAAGACGCTACGAGACAACACCCCTGATGCCCCCCCACCTAGCTCGGATAAATTATTGACCGCTTGTTGACTGATCCGATGAGGTATCCTGTCACTTTTTGGTGTTCTTAAATACGCATCAAAGGCGACGGGGTGCCAATTGGCTAGACGCAAATTTTGTACTTTACCTTCAATTGTCCCTGTTATTTTGCCAAAATCGAAAGTCTCACTGATCGTTTCTAAATCGAAGTCAATTAGGTCGATATTGGCATATACCTGTGGTATTGCACCGAAGGGTTTTGTCAGACGTAGATCATGAATAATCGTAGTGCCTTCGAACAATTTGACCATCAAGGCACCATCGACTTTAATTTCTTGTCCATGATAAGCGACTTTGGGAATCACCCCGGACAATTTGCCATGAAGTTTAGGCCAGCCTAAATGCACGCTGAGTTCGGTCATCGAAATCGGCGTCAATAAACCTTCAAACTCCCATGTTGCACCTGATGTACTTTGTTGATTCAAGGAAAAGTCGTTTATCTGTAGCTCTCCATCTAGAATAGGCACTCGCCATGGCGCCAATAACTTTACCCCCCTCTGTTGTGTTTGTGCTTTTAATGCCGATGAGCCAATTGGTATCGTGTATAACGTGGCTCGTTGCCATTTTAAGCTAATGGGTAAAGATTTCTCTAAAGTTGTCCAAGCCAGCTCGCCAGATGCCCCTTGAATTTCAAACCGCTTTAAACCATCTTCTGCTGATACATTCTCTAAGCCTAACTGCAATTCGTAGCCTGACTTATCTTGTTGATAACTCAGTGAGGCTTGTCCTTTTAATGATAGGTTATCAGTGGCCGTTCCAACAGTAAAAGGTTGTAACCAGTGCTGGTAGACCGGTGATAATTTGGTTTTTTCGATCTTGATATTGAGTTTTTCAATTTCCTGCTCACGCAATACCAGCTCAATGTCTGCTTGCGCCACATTTTTGTGCTTGATGACACTTGTTGTGACTTCCAGTCTCTTTTTTTTCTGATGCCAGCTACCCTTAGCCTCTAATCCAACGGGGGCTTCATTAAAATCCAAGAACACCGGACTAGCATAGCCTTGTCCTTGTTCTATATTTAACGCTGTCTGCCAACGCCAGAGGTCTCCTTGACGACTCACATTCAAGGTCAAATCACTTGCTAAACCTTCTGTAACAAATTGGCCAGACTCATCACTTAATTCTAATTCGCTTAAGCTGGTTGATATTTGAGCTTGATTAAAGCCCTCGCTGTCACCACTGGCCTCAAGTTTAAGGATCGCTTGACCGGTATGGTGCCAGCGTTGTATTGATTCCTGTTGTGGTTGTGGAAGATAAGGCCTGATAAATGTAGTCAGGGTCTTTACATCAACTTTGCTCGCATTTGCACCGAGTTGCCAATGTGTTTTATCTAATATAATTAAACTCTTTATTTCTGCTGAAGCTAATATCAAACCGGATGTCTTAATCCTATACTGCTGCTGTTCCGGATAAGCCTCAACTGTGAAGCTGATTTTTTGGGACCCAAGCTCTTTTTGTGTAAAGCTAAATAGTCCTTTCTGGCAACTGATTTGTTGTGCATGAAATTGTATTTCAACGCAATACAGTTCTATCTCTGTTAACTTATTATAGGGAGGTGGAACATGCATTTCATCAGCAGATGCCTTAAATGTTAGCCCTTGCCGTGTGTAGCTCATTGTGAAATCTACATTTTCAAAGTTCATTGCTGCCGACTTTTCAGCATCGAGCTGCCAATGACCGATTGTCACTTGCAGTTGTTCAATTGCCCATGCCGTTGACATCATCAAACAACACAACAACACTACACTGCGCTTCAGCATATTTTTATGCGGGGAAGACACCCGTCGATAAATAACGATCACCACGATCACAAATGATCGCGACAATGACACTATTGTTCACTTTCTCGGCCAACCTCAATGCTGCTGCAACATTGCCACCTGATGACACACCGCAAAATATGCCTTCCTGGATCGCTAATTGCCGCATCGTTTCTTCTGCAATTTCTTGTTCCATGTCTATTATTTGATCAACGCGTTCTGGCTCAAAGATGGTGGGTAAGTATTCCTTTGGCCACCGTCGAATACCAGGGATAGCACTGCCCTCGGTCGGCTGAACACCTATTATATTGATAGATTTTCTTTGTTCTTTTAAATAACGTGATACGCCCATAATCGTGCCCGTTGTGCCCATCGCACTCACAAAATGGGTCACACGCCCCTCGGTATCTCGCCAAATTTCAGGCCCGGTGGTTTCATAGTGAGCTAATGGATTGTCTGTATTACCAAATTGGTTAAGCACTTTACCTTGTCCATTGGCTTCCATTTTTAAAGCCATGTCTCGTGATGATTCCATTGAGTCCGTTAAAATAATTTTGGCCCCATAGGCCTTCATCGACGCTCTGCGTTCCACGCTCATATTCTCAGGCATGATAAGCACCATCTCATACCCCAAAATAGCTGCAATCATAGCGAGAGCAATGCCGGTATTACCGCTAGTGGCTTCAATTAACGTATCGCCTGGTTGAATATCACCTCTTTCTTGCGCCCTTTTAATCATACTCATGACCGGCCGGTCTTTGACTGAACCTGCTGGGTTATCACCCTCTAATTTGACTAAGATTGTATTTGTTGTTTTTCCTGGGAGGCGCTGCAAACGAACCAAAGGTGTATTACCAATACAGGCATCAATCGTTGGGTAGCTTGTCATGTTTTTTGCTCCATAATGACATAAGCGATCGCGTAATGTTGTTCATCGCTTAAACTCAAAAAGTACGCACCAATACTCAACTCAGTTAGTAACTCCCTAGCCCGTTGACTAAAGTTAAGTTCAGGCCGGCCTAAGGCGTTGTTTTTAACTGCGATATGCCGTAAATTTAGCCCTTCACGAAAACCGGTTCCAAACGCTTTTGCAGCCGCTTCTTTGGCAGCAAACCGTTTCGCGAGAAAGGCAGCGGGATT
>JABGUA010000085.1 GCA_018646825.1 Piscirickettsiaceae bacterium | reverse complement strand
CGATATGTCGATAACTACGGCAAGCCGACGGAACGTTATCCAAGTAATCCTAATGGGTCGCCAAGGGGTATTACAGCACTGACAACGACGGATGGCCGAGTCACAATTATGATGCCACATCCAGAACGAGTGACGCGAACAGTGCAACATTCTTGGCATCCAGATGATTGGGGTAAGGATGGACCGTGGCTGCGTTTATTCCAGAATGCGAGACAATGGGTAGGGTGAACTAAATAGACCTGCATTATCTACTTTCGGAGTCTATTTCTTCTTGTTTTTGCGTAGTAACAAGTATAACGCCCCTGTGCCTCCATCCTCGATCCTTGCAGAACAAAAAGCCAACACATCGTCCATTTCACGCAACCAATGATTGAGTTTGGTTTTTAGAATGGGTTTATGGTGTTTGGAGCTCCATCCTTTGCCATGAATGACTCGAGCACCACGGATGTTATAATTTAGACAATCAGCAATGAAATCAACTAAAGCTTGGTGTGCGACAGGGATAATCATGCCGTGTAGATCCAATTCTGCATCAATTTTTATCTGGCCGTTGCCAAGTTTAGTTAGTTGTCGTTCTTGAATACCACTACGTCTAAACCGTAATGACTCCTCGTTACCAACGAGTTCGCTCGGGGCATAAATATCAGCTAGCCTGGCCTCAGACTCAGGTAAAGTGTTATTACGAGGCGGTGCAACCGGAGTAGGAGTTGTCACTGGAATGATTTTATCTTGCGTAATATGCTCAACCTCACCAATTTCCTGGCGAAATAAATTTATATCATCTTGATCGGAAGGTGAGCTCATACGTTTAATGTGAATAACAGTTAAAATAAAATATGTGAGATAAGAGTATCAGTGACAACGTGACTTTATTCAACAACGAATATTGTTTTAAATAAGGACATTATTTATTTTTTTCCGTAATCCATTGTGACATATATCGTGTACTTGCCATTGTGTGATGTTTAAGCATAGCGCCAGTAAAGTTCGAGACTCGATGCTGGTCAAGCGTTTCATCCAGTTCAGTTATCTTTGAGATTAAGCTGGGCCCCAATACCGTTGAGTCATAGAGATTGCTTAAGACTGTATGACATTGTTTATGAGCTAGCTGCCACGCATTCTCATCCTGGTATAGAGAAACAGCACTATTAACAAAATCAGCATCTTCGTTAGCAACAAATCCAGGCCAAGAGGATCGAGCAGACATGCCTTCACTGCCAATTGATGTTGTGACACTGGGCGTTTGCATCATCATCGCATCGAGTAATTTACCCTTCAAACCTGCCCCGAAGCGAAGTGGGGCAAGACAGACACGAGATTGTGCCATCACGGCTAATGCATTTTCAGCCCAGCCTTTAATTAAAAATCCTGATTTAGGGTTATGCAAAGCGGTTGCTTTCGGAGGCGGATAAGCGCCATAGATATGGCATTCAGCAGCAGGTAGCTTGGCTTTTATTTTGGGCCAAAGTGATTGAAGATGGAGCACAGCATCCCAGTTAGGGGCATGGCGGAAATTACCAATAGTAATGAAATGTTGTCGCTGTTCAAAGGATAAGGTTTTAGTAGCCAATTGAGCGATATTAACCATAAAAGGTAAATGATGTAGGAGTGTAGGATCGACTTTAAAGTAGTCAGTGAGTAAGGCCATTTCAAATGGAGAGATAATCAGTGACAAATCACAACGTAGAATAGCGGCGATTTCGCGCTTGGCAATATTGTTGACTAAATCAGAATAAATGAACTCACGTGACTGCTTTAAGGCATGGTGGCGAGCCTGCCGAAGACACTGTAAATCTTCAGTGTCTAATACCTTAATGGCTTTGGGACAGTGTTTATCGATTCGCCAACCAAACTGTTCTTCCATCATAAACCGATCAAATAGGACAATGTCTGGTGTAAGTTTAGAGACATAGTCATCGAAACTATCACAGTTAAGCCGAATAGCTTGCTGGCTAATGCCTTCATTGCTTAACTCAATTTGGTGGGGAGTCTCTTGTGCGGGACTGGCAAATTCGACTTGCCAGTTCTGTTGTTTAAAAAGGCGCAGTAGCGAGAGCATATGGCTACCGGCCGCAGACGAGTTAGGTTCTGGCCAAACATAGCCGATAACAAGCACTTTTTTCATGACCTAGGTTGTCAGATCTTTATGGGGCTGGGCGTTTAAACTCACCCCAGCGCGGTTCAGGACGCGGTTTAGGAGGGTCGAGGACAATAGGTGGAAAAGCATTTGCATCATTACCATAGTTATTCAAAAATGCAGTATCTGGTTTTCTTTGATCATCCGTGCTTTTTTGCGTATTCGGGGGAGGATCTTGTTGTGCGTTTTGTTGTGGGCCCTGTTGCGTCTTTAATTCAAGAATATATTCTCTTAATTCTATGTTTTCTTCTCGAAGGAAAATAGCCTCTTCACGCAACACCATTACTTTTTCTGCCAGTTCCGCATTGGTTGCTGGTTTAGCAGCATCATCCTTTTTACTCGCATTAGCTAGAGAAGAAACCAAGCCAAATTCATCGGTGGCTTCAGCAGCAGCTTCATCTTGGGCTGGTGTTTCATCAGAGCCCATAAAGAAAAAAGCCCCACCGCCGCCAAGTAGCGCTAGGACAACTATACCAATGGCAACTTTAATAAATAGCGGTTTTGGCAAACCAAGTATTTTTGGGGCATCGTCAGTGTCACCTTCAGCCAGGTCATCATCAGGTGCATTTCTATCGTTATCAGCCACAAGCCACTCCGCTTAACAAGGGATGTATTAAATCAATTTAACTATAATAGCCTTATCGACGCCTTAGGTTCAATTCTTTAAAAAGAGTTTATAAAAAGTGTCATATTGATGGGGTATCAACGCTATGCTAATCTTCGATATTAGCTAATTTGAGACAAAGTAGAAGCTTTTTTATGTAAGCAGCTATCCATTTGTGAACCATTAGCTATTATCTTTATGTCTACTTCACCATAATCATGCAGACAATCAGTGATTTCAACGAGTAAGAGAAAATATTATGGAAGGACAAGCGGCTTTTCCTGAGCGGATGGATGATAGTTCAATCGATTTTCGAATTTTGGCTGAAGACGCGCCAGTCATGTTGTGGTTAACCAATCTCACTGGCGAAACCATTTTCTCAAACAGCATCTATAAAACATTTATTGGCCGAGAGAAATTAGAAATGCTGGGTGGTAAAGCCTGGTTCGACTCTTTGCATATAGAAGATCAAAAAAAGTGTTTAAGTATGTTTGAGGAAGCATTTCAAACACATAAATCTTTTGAGATGGAATACCGTTTAAAAAGACACGATGGTCAATATCGTTATATTCTTGATCACGGTGAACCTTATGTTAGCGCTGAAGGGAAATTTGCTGGTTTTATCGGGTCTTCAGCAGGCATTACAGAGCGTAAGGAATCCGAAAATGATCTGAAAAACTCACATAAAGAGCTGATCCAATATAACCGCGAGATGGGCTTGATCAATGAGCTGAATTCTTATTTGCAAGTTTGTCGTGGCCTACCAGAAACATATCCTGTCGTTTCACATTATCTGGAACAAATTTTTCCTGACTGGTCAGGTG
>JABGUA010000141.1 GCA_018646825.1 Piscirickettsiaceae bacterium | reverse complement strand
TGTTATTGTTGCAAAAAGTGAAGCTAGTTTAGATATTGAGCTATATCAAGACATTCACGCGGGGGCGGTTGATGCTGCTAGTTTACATATTGAGACAAAATGAAAAGGCCGAGCTTAAGGCTAGGCCCTCTATAATCTGTTAGTGAGATTGCATTACTTTTGGTAGTAATGCTCGTAATAATAATTGGTGGCTTCGACGAAACCATCAATGCTGCCACAATCAAACCTTTGGCCTTTGAACTTCACAGCGAGGACTTGTCTTTCTTGGGCTAGCAGCTTTAGTGCGTCGGTAATTTGCACTTCGCCATTGGCACCTGGGGGAGTCTTTCTTAAGTAAGAGAAGATTTCTGGTGTCAGGATATAACGCCCAATAATGGCCATATTGGTGGGTGCATCTTCTGGTTTGGGTTTTTCGACCATATCTTCGACTTGGTATATGCCAGGTGCAATTTCATCACCAGAAATGATGCCGTAGCTGCCGGTATCTTCATTGGGAACCTCTTCAATTGCAATGATACTGCATTGATAACGCTCGTATAGTGCTGCTAACTGCGATAAAGCGCGCTTTTCATCGTTGTCGGTTGGTGCTGCACATAGATCATCGGCAAGGATAACGGCAAAGGGTTCGTTACCAATCATGGGCTCACCTGTCAGAATGGCATGGCCTAGGCCTAACATTTCGCGTTGACGCATGAAGACGAAGTCACAGCTGTCCATAACCTCACGGATGTCATCCAGATGCGTTTCTTTTGATGTGCCAAAAATTTGATGTTCAAGCTCAAAACTAGTGTCAAAATGATCGGCAATAGCTCGTTTCCCACGGCCCGTAATAAAACCAATTTGGGTCATACCTGCTTCCATGGCTTCTTCTACACCATATTGAATAAGGGGTTTGTTAACAATCGGTAACATTTCTTTAGGCATGGCCTTGGTTGCTGGCAAGAATCTTGTACCATAACCTGCAGCGGGGAATAGGCATTTACGAATAATCGGTGCTTTAGCCATTATGAACTTGTTCCTTAAATTGAGTAATTGTGATGGATATCGGTATTACGAAGTACATCATAGCAGCTATAATAGCGACTCTTTTAAAGGCTGTAAAAGCAAAGTAAACCATAAATGAAGGCTAGTTCATGATTCCGATAATAATGTCTGGTGGTAGTGGTACAAGGCTGTGGCCTTTGTCACGAAAAAATAAGCCAAAACAATTTTTGAATTTGTTTGGCGAACTATCATTATTTCAAAATACGATCACGCGATTATCCGGTGTGACGGCTTTGGAAGCGCCGGTTATTGTATGTAATGAAGCACATCGATTTATGGTTGCCGAACAGTTACAAGAAATTGATATAGTTCAATCAGATATCTTATTAGAGCCTTGTGCTAAAAATACAGCACCGGCTGTTGCTCTAGCTGCATTACAGGCATTAGAACGGGGTGGAGACCCTCTTATGCTTGTATTGGCAGCCGATCACCTTATTCAGGATATTGCTGTGTTTCATTCAGCTATTGAGCAAGCGAAGAAACAAGCAGAGTCTGGCAAGCTTGTGACTTTTGGTATTGTCCCTACAATGGCGCATACAGGTTATGGTTATATTCAAGCTCAAACAAATGATAATGTCAGTGGGGTTGCTGCTTTTGTTGAGAAGCCAGATTTTGATAAGGCGCAAGAGTACTTAAATTCTGGCCGATATTATTGGAATAGTGGCATGTTTATGTTCAAGGCTTCTATTATTCTTGCTGAATTGGAACGCCATTCGCCTGAGATACTAGGGAGTTGTCGTTCGGCGTTAGCGGCTTCTGTTACTGATCTCGACTTTATTCGGATTGATTCGCTGTCTTTTGAATCCTGCCCTGCGGATTCTCTAGATTATGCGGTAATGGAAAAGACGGATAAGGCTGTGGTTATCCCGCTTGATGCTGGCTGGAGTGATGTCGGATCGTGGTCATCGCTATGGGAAAATCAAGTTCAGGATGAAAAAGGGAATGCATTAGTTGGAGATGTTGTCGTTCATGATGTGAATGATTCATACATACACAGTGAAAGCCGTTTAGTAACAGTGTTGGGGTTGGACAATATAGTGGTGGTTGAAACAACTGATGCTGTTATGGTGGCTGATAAATCAAAAGCCGAACAAATTAAGAAGGTGGTTGATCAGTTAGTTCAAACAGAGCGTAGTGAAGCGACTATTCACCCTAAAAGTTACCGTCCTTGGGGGTATTACGATGCCATTGACGTTGGCGAGCGATTTCAGGTGAAGCGCCTTTGCGTTAATCCTGGCCAATCATTGTCATTGCAGTTACACCATCACCGTGCAGAACATTGGATCGTGGTTGTCGGTACTGCCGAAGTTACCTGTGGTGATGATGTTGTACTGGTTAGTGAAAATGAATCAATTTTTATACCATTAGGCACTAAGCACAGATTATATAATCCGGGCCAGATACCGCTTGAAATTATTGAAGTGCAGTCTGGAAATTATTTAGGTGAAGATGATATTGTGCGATTCGATGATCGATATAACCGTGTTAAATAATAATAATAAAAATTGCGTTATATCATGAGAAATCAGATAAAATCTTAGCCGAAAAATACTTAAGACGGGCATTGGTAATAGCTGAAAAACAAAATGATATGGATTTAGTACTTAAAATAGGTGAGTTATTACCGCCGTTATAACTTTAGCTGTTGAAGTGGTGGGCTAGGGGAGTGAAGACACTTTTTTGGTGTTTAATGAAGGTGAAATAGTGAGATGGCTAAATGCGATTATTGATTACAGGTGGGGCGGGATTTATAGGTTCCGCATTGATTCGGCAGTTATTGTCAGAAACGGATTATGAGATAGCAAATGTTGATAAACTGACCTATGCCGGTAACCTAGAATCGTTGACTGTTGTTGAAAGCTTACCCAATTATCAATTTGTCCATGCTGATATTTGCGATATGTCGGCGATGGATAAAGCTTTTAAGGAATTTAAGCCAACAGCAGTGATGCATTTGGCTGCGGAATCTCATGTTGATCGTTCTATTGATGGGCCGGGTGAGTTTATTCAAACGAATTTAGTTGGCACTTATACTCTATTAGAAGCGGCTAGAAAATACTGGTTAGCATTAGATGTTGTAGCTTCAAAATCATTTCGTTTTCATCATATTTCGACAGATGAAGTCTATGGTTCTCTCGGTGACACAGGTTTGTTCACAGAAGATATGCCTTATGAACCGAATTCACCGTATTCAGCAAGCAAGGCTGGGAGCGACCATTTAGTTCGTGCTTGGCATCAGACCTATGGTTTGCCGACGTTACTGACCAATTGTTCTAACAATTATGGTCCCTACCAATTTCCAGAAAAATTATTACCTTTGATGATCAGTAATGCTCAAGTGGGCAAAGCGTTACCCATTTATGGCAAGGGCGATAATATTCGAGATTGGTTATATGTCGATGATCATGCTCGGGCTCTACGGGTAGTTTTAGAAAGTGGCAAAGTAGGCGAGTGTTACAACATTGGTGGCTTCAATGAGCATACTAACCTTGATGTTGTTCACCAGCTTTGTACGATTTTAGATGAGTTATTACCAGAATCTCCACATGTACCGCATCAAAATTTGATTGAGTTCGTTACTGATAGACCGGGTCATGATCAGCGCTATGCCATTGATGCGACTAAAATAGAGAGAGAATTGAGTTGGCGACCGGAGGAAACTTTTGCGACTGGTTTGAGGAAAACGGTGCAATGGTATTTAGATAATAGGACCTGGTGTCAACGTGTGTTGGATGGTAGTTATCAACAAGAGCGTTTAGGTTTGAAGGAATCACAAGCATGACAACACGGAAAGGTATTATTTTAGCTGGTGGTAGCGGTACTCGCTTGTATCCAGTAACGCGGGCAATTTGTAAGCAGCTGTTACCTGTTTACGATAAACCGATGATTTATTATCCCTTGTCGACGTTAATGTTGGCTGGGATGCGTGATATTTGTATCATTTCTACCCCACAAGACACGCCAAGGCTTGAGCAGTTGTTAGGCTCGGGTGAAGATTGGGGATTAAATATCACTTATATCGTACAAGCGAATCCAGAAGGAATTGCACAAGCTTTCCCTTTAGCAAAAGACTTTATTGGCAATTCTCCGTCATCGTTGGTGCTGGGTGATAATGTGTATTACGGCCATGAATTGGCTGAAATGATGATAGAGGCTGATCAGAGAGAATCTGGGGCTTCTGTTTTTGCATACCCTGTTGGCGATCCTGAGCGCTATGGTGTGGTCGATTTTGATAAAAGTGGTAAAGCACTGAGTATTGAAGAAAAGCCTACTAATCCGAAATCACGTTATGCAGTTACCGGGTTGTATTTTTATGATAATCAGGTAGTAGATATTGCTGAAAATATCGCCCCTTCTGCCCGTGGTGAACTAGAAATCACTGATGTTAATCAACATTACTTAGATCGTGGTCAACTTAATGTTGAGGTAATGGGCCGAGGTATGGCATGGCTGGATACAGGTACCCACGATTCGCTACTAGAAGCATCAATGTTTATTCAAACAATTGAAAAACGTCAGGGGCTTAAAATTATGTGCCCTGAAGAAATTGCCTATCGAAATGGCTATATTGATGCTGAGCAATTAGAAAAATTAGCCCAGCCATTAATTAAGAGCGGTTACGGTAGCTATTTAATGAATATTTTGACTGAGACGATTTTTTAATGGATGTGATTGAGACAGCTATTCCCGATGTTAAGTTATTAAAGCCGAAGCTGTTTGGCGATGAACGTGGCTTTTTTATGGAAAGCTATAACCAGAAGACATTGCAAGATTTATGCGGTTTAGATGTCGATTTTGTTCAAGATAATCACTCACGTTCAACTAAAAACGTATTACGTGGCTTACATTATCAAATGGAACAGGCTCAGGGTAAATTGGTCCGTGTCGTATCAGGTGAGGTGTTCGACGTGGCCGTTGATTTACGCCAGAGTTCTGCCACTTTTGGACAGTGGGCCGGTACGGTTTTATCGGGACAGAATCATCATCAGTTTTATGTTCCGCCCGGCTTTGCACATGGCTTTGTTGTCTTAAGCGATACAGCAGATTTTTTATATAAAACAACTGATTATTACGCGCCGCAGTACGAAAAATGTATTCGCTGGGATGACCCAGATATTGGTATTGAATGGCCTATGGATGCTGAGCCTAGCTTGTCTGAGAAAGACAAAGCAGGGGTATCATTTCAACAAGCGGTGTATTACGACTAGTGAAAATATTATTAATTGGTGCCAATGGACAGGTTGGTTATGAACTACAGCGTAGTTTGGCTTGTTTGGGTAATGTAATTAGCACAGATAGAAAACAGCTTGATTTAACGAATAATGACGCTGTCAGGGCGAAGATAGCAGAAATACAGCCTAAGTTGATTGTCAATGCAGCGGCCTATACGGCGGTTGATAAAGCAGAATCTGAGCAAGCATTAGCCATACAGATCAATGTGGATGCAGTCCGAGTGATGGCTGAAGAAGCTAAACGGCTTAATATTTTGTTGATTCATTATTCAACGGATTACGTTTTTGATGGCCAAGGTAAACGACCTTGGTGCGAAAATGATAATTTAGCGCCGATTAACTATTACGGTGAAAGCAAGCTGCTTGGCGAACGTGCTATCCAGGAAACAGGTTGCCATCATCTTATTTTACGAACAAGCTGGGTTTATGGGGTGCGAGGCAGTAATTTTTTATTGACAATGATGCGCCTGGCGCGAGACAAAGAGACTTTATCAGTGGTTGCCGATCAAATTGGTGCGCCGACATGGAGTCGCCATATTGCGGATGCTACAGCACAGATAGTTGCTCAATATAAAGGAAGTCATTCCCAATTAGATGATTATTGGTCGCTACGCTCTGGTGTTTATCACTTAGCGGCTTCAGGCCAAGGAAGTTGGTATGACTTTGCCGAAGCTATTTTTCAGTTTATGGCTTCTCAAGGTGAGCAGGTTGCCGTATTGAGCCAAACGATAACAGCGGACTATCGAACATCGGCACAACGCCCTCTATTCACCTGTATGAATACTGACAAAATGGCAGACACTTTTGACATTCGCTTACCCGATTGGCGTGGGAGTTTAGATTTGGTCATGGCTTCTTTTGACAGTGAAGCATAATGGCTGAACAACAGATTCAGATTGATCAGTTAATGATATCCAGTGGTGTCGCATTTGGCACAAGTGGTGTCCGCGGTTTGGTTGACGATATGACTGATCAAGTTTGTTGGTTATATGTCAGTGCTTTTCTGCAGTATTTAAAAGACTCAAATCAATTGCCTGCTGGTGGTCGAGTGGCTGTCGCGGGTGATTTAAGGTAGTAGTCCAAGGGTTATGGCAGCTGTAATGACTGCGTTAGGTGATCATGGTTATACACCAGTAAATTGCGGTCATATCCCCTCACCGGCTGTTGCTTTATACGGTTTTACTCAGAATATACCTTCGATGATGGTGACTGGGAGCCACATACCAGATGATCGGAATGGAATAAAATTTAATTTGCCAACAGGCGAAATTTTAAAGGTTGATGAACTAGCAATTCATCGACAGTCGGTATCATTACCTGAAGATAAGTTTAATAATACGGGTACTTTAACTGGGTTAGTTGAAGTACCTAATGTATCAAATGATGCACATGATCTTTATGTTGACCGCTTTGTTAACTTTTTTCCACCTGCTTGTTTATCGGGCAAAACAATTGGTTTGTATGAGCATTCCTCTGTGTCCCGCGATTGCTTGAAACTGATATTAGAAAGACTGGGTGCTTCTGTGATCTCTTTAGGGCGTTCAGATCAGTTTATCTCTGTAGATACTGAGGCGATTCGTCCAGAAGATATTCAGCTAGCTAAAGATTGGGCGATAGAATTTGACTTCGATTGTATTATTTCAACGGATGGAGATGGTGACCGACCTTAAAGGTAGTGAATCTTTTGCAGTTAGGTATGGATCAAAAAGATATCGTAATCGAATTACAAATTAATAAGTCTACCGTGTCACGACATGCAAAAAGGGCAAAAAATGAAGGGTTATTATAAGTTTTTTCTTTAGTCATATATGGTTTAAATAAAAATACATGAACAGAGTAATTGGTAAAAATACAAAAATAAACTCGTAACTATTAAATAACACTTTTTCAGACCCTTTCTTTCCAAGAAAGCTATCCTACTTCAGTAAATAGTGTGAATCAAACCTCATGCCTTTCTTTCCAGATCCATACTTGACCAGAACAACCTGGTATGTGAAATGTATTGGAGTATATATCTTTTAGGAGTGGGGTAAGATAATCGAGCTTTGGATAAAAGCTTGCTAATGAAGCCTTTCTACGGTGACCCTGAGGTGACCCCAACAAAAAAGCCTCAGTAGAATAAACTACTGAGGCTTTGATATTCTTGGAGCCGGAGATAAGACTTGAACTTACGACCCTCTGATTACAAATCAGATGCTCTACCAACTGAGCTACACCGGCTTAGAAAGGCGAAATTATACGGATTGATTGAGCTTATAGCAAGAAAAAAATCATTCGATTGAACTCTTTTTAAAGTTGATCTGATAGCTTATCAGCTTGTCATATCGGATTTCATTTGTTTAATTTCTTCATCCCAGTCCTTAAGCTCAATGCAGGCTGTAGGCCAATCAGGCCATAACTTTTTAAATGCTGGGGATGAGGCGAGCTGCTCGGGCGTATTTACGTTATCGAATTCACTCAGTTGGTTAAGTTGATGTGCGACAAGGGTGATATCGGCTAATTCGATGTGTTCGGTCCCAACTCGGGCTAAATTAAGGTGTTCTTTTGAGACGACGGTTATTTCGGGGGAAAAGTGCCAGCTTTGCATAATGAGCTGTCCTGCTTTTGGATAGAGCTTGGGAATAACGACATCGGCAACCATCGTCATGATCTTAGGGTCATCTTTTAATGCTTGAATGGTATTTAACTTTAAGACAAGAGGCAATGCACCGATATTATGCACGATACCTGATAATAAAGCCTGTTCTGGATCCAGCTTGGTTTTCTTTTGAGCGATGACATAGCTTAAAGCAGCAACATCATTGCTGGTTTGCCAACCTTGCTGGCAAAAAGCTTCTAAGCCTTTGGTCTTGTTACGCATGATTTGTTGACCAATGACAAGGCCAGTGACTAATGATTGTACTTTTTTCAGGCCAAGGCGCATGACCGCGGCTTGGACGGTGCCGACTTTATTTTTGGATGCAAAGAGGGCGCAGTTTGCTATTTTGATAAGTCGGCCCGAAATGTTGACATCGTGTTTGATGAGATCGGTTATATCATTGGTTTCGGTATCAGGATCGGAAGCTAAGCGTCTTAGCTCGATTAAAAGCTCAGGTGGCGAGGGCAACTCTAGCTTATTATTTTTAAAGTACATGTCTTAGGCGTGAATGGTAATCAAAGAAGAATTGGTATTGATGCGCCTAAACATGTGAGTGTGCATAGAGAAGAAGTGTACCAGCGGATTCATCAAGCGATTAAGAAATAATGCTTTGAGAGAGTGATCTGTTCTTAATAATAAAAAAGCCCCAGAAGTTAATACTTCTGGGGCTTTTTTTGTATTCTTTGGCTCCTCGACCAGGACTCGAACCTGGGACCCATTGATTAACAGTCAATTGCTCTACCAACTGAGCTATCGAGGAATAGGAAGAGGGGTATGATAGAGCCTTGGCCTTGCTGGGTCAAGCTCCATCTTACTTTTTTAGCTATTTATAAATTCTGCGATGCGTTGTAGTGCGTTATTGAGGTTTTCTTCACTGGTTGCGATGGATAGACGCATATGATTTTTAAGGCCGAAAGCTTGTCCTGGGACAATGGCAACACCTTTGTTAACGAGTAATGCTTCTGCAAACTCTAAGTCATCATTGATGCCGTCCATATTGGCAATTGCACCGCTAATATCAGGGAAGACATAGAAGGTGCCATCGCTGTGTAATGCATCAACGCCCTCAATGTTATTGAGTTTTTCAACGACCATATCATGGCGTTTTTTGAACTGAACTAACATATCTTGTACGCATTGCTGGCTGCCATTGAGTGCTTCGACGGCAGCGGCTTGTGAAATAGAGGCAGGGTTTGAGGTACTTTGTGATTGAATCTTTTTCATTGCTCCAATCAACGCTGCTGGTCCTGCAGCATAGCCAATACGCCAACCTGTCATTGAATAGGCTTTCGATACGCCATTGAGCACCATGGTGCGATCATATAGATCGGGGCATGCGGTGACGATGTTATGAAAGCCAATGTCAGCCCATAGAATGTGTTCGTACATATCATCGGTTGCAATCAATACATGAGGATGTTGTCGCAATACGTCGCCGAGGGCTTTGAGTTCAGGTTCGCTGTAGGCTTTACCTGAAGGGTTTGATGGACTGTTAATGACAAATAAACGTGTTTTTGGCGTTATTGCGGCTTCTAATTGCGCTGGTGTAATTTTAAAGTGTTGGTCTTGTCCGGCTTCAATGATGACGGGAACCCCCTCGGCCAATAACACCATGTCGGGATAGGAGACCCAGTAAGGCGCAGGGATGATAACTTCGTCGCCTTTGTTCAATAAAGCTTGGCTGAGATTGAAAAAACTCTGCTTTCCACCGACAGAGACTAAGATTTCGTTGAGCTGATAATTAAGCCCGTTATCGCGGGCTAATTTATCGATAACAGCTTGTTTTAAAACAACCGTACCATCGACCGCTGTATATTTTGTTTCACCATTATTGATGGCGGTAATCGCGGCTTGTTTAATGTGGTCTGGCGTATCAAAATCTGGCTCGCCAGCGCCGAGGCCGATAACGTCTTTTCCTTCTGCTCTGAGGGCAGCAGCACGTGCTGTGATAGCCAATGTTGGAGAGGGTTTAATGCTTTGAACGCGTTGTGATAGCTTGATATCCAAAATCTTTCCTTCTTTAAACACAAATTAAATCGATGTCAGGTAATATACGCCAAAGATCCTTTATGCAGAAGATGTATGGCCAAACAATTTGAATTACAAAGTGAGTTTGAACCCGCTGGTGATCAGCCTGCAGCAATTGATGCGCTAGTTGATGGTATTGAAAATGGCGAGATGTGGCAAACATTATTGGGTGTCACAGGCTCAGGGAAAACCTTCACTGTCGCTAATGTCGCTCAGCGTATTCAGCGGCCGATGATGATACTCGCACCGAACAAAACATTAGCGGCTCAATTGTATAGTGAAATGAAAGAATTTTTCCCCAATAATGCGGTTGAATATTTTGTTTCTTATTATGATTATTATCAGCCCGAAGCTTATGTGCCATCTTCTGATACTTTTATAGATAAAGATGCGTCGGTTAATGAGCAGATTGAACAAATGCGTTTATCTGCTACCAAAGCGATGCTAGAACGTCGTGATTCTATTATTGTATCGAGTGTGTCTTGTATCTATGGTTTGGGGGATAAAGACTCCTATCTAGAGATGGTTTTGCACCTGAGTGTCGGCGAGCGGATTGATCAGCGAGCGGTGATTCGCCGGCTGACAGAACTGCAATATTCTCGCAATGATGTTGAGTTACATCGTGGGACATATCGGGTTCGAGGTGACGTGATTGATATTTTTCCTGCTGAATCGGAACGTGATTCTGTCCGGATAGAATTGTTTGATGATGAAGTTGAACAAATTAGTTATTTTGATCCTTTAACAGGCGAAGTGTTTCAACGAGTCAGCCGGATTACGATTTACCCTAAAACCCATTATGTGACACCACGCGAACAATTATTAGCAGCTGTTGAAGGGATTAAAGAAGAATTAAGACTCCGTTTGGCAGAACTTACAGAGCAAAATAAACTCGTAGAAGCACAGCGTTTGGAACAACGGACGCGTTTCGACATTGAGATGATTTTAGAGCTGGGTTATTGCAACGGGATTGAAAATTACTCTCGTTATCTTTCTGGCCGTAAAACGGGGGAATGCCCACCAACTTTATTTGATTACCTACCCGATGATGCTTTATTGATACTCGATGAAAGTCACGTCATGGTGCCACAAATTGGTGCTATGTATAAAGGCGATCGTTCACGTAAAGAAACGTTGGTGAACTATGGTTTTCGCTTACCTTCTGCTTTAGATAACCGACCGTTAATGTTCGAAGAATGGGAACGGCTGGCACCACAAACTATTTTTGTGTCAGCGACACCTGCAGCTTATGAGCAAGAACATGCGAGCTCTATTGTAGAGCAAGTAGTTAGGCCAACGGGCTTGGTTGATCCTGAGATTGAAATACGGCCAGTGGCCACGCAAGTCGATGATTTGTTATCCGAAGTCAATAAACGGGCAGAGATAGGTGAGCGTGTTTTGGTTACAACATTGACCAAACGCATGTCAGAAGACTTAACCGATTATCTCAGTGAACATAACGTCAAGGTCCGCTATTTACATTCTGATATTGATACCGTTGAACGGGTTGAGATATTAAGAGATCTTAGACTAGGCATTTTTGATGTGTTAGTTGGCATTAACTTACTTAGGGAAGGTCTTGATATTCGTGAAGTTTCGTTGGTTGCTATATTGGATGCGGACAAGGAAGGCTTTTTACGTTCTGAGCGTTCGTTAATCCAAACCATTGGTCGTGCTGCTCGTAACTTGAATGGCCGAGCGATTCTTTATGCCGATCGAATCACGGGTTCAATGCAACGTGCGATTGATGAAACAGATCGTCGTC
>JABGUA010000109.1 GCA_018646825.1 Piscirickettsiaceae bacterium | reverse complement strand
TTGCCCCCACCTTCACTGATTTCAATATCGTCTTTTGTTTCTGCCATTTGGACTTATCCTGTTTTTATGAGTTTTATTAAAGCAAGGACTATGCCTAGTTTACTGAAGTATGAAGCTGGTGAAGTAAACGGCATCGATGGCATCGTTGTCCGTTTCTTCTTTCAGAATATTTTTAATGGTTTCTAAGGTGGTTTTTTGTAGTGCTTGACGCCCTTCCACGCTATCAGCTTGCTCATAGGTTTGCTCAGAGAATAAATCTAATAAAGCATCTTGTATCATTGGTAAATTTTGTTCGGCGCCGTCAATGGCATCTGCATCGGTTGACTTGAGGCTAACCTTGATTTGGAGGTAACGCGCTTTCTGGTTGCTTTGGTTTAGGAAGTTAATTGTAAATGGTTCTGGGATTGCATAATAAATGGCTTGTGCAGCAGCGACTTCATCCTCTTCGGCCTAGGTCGGTGAGGAAAGTATCACCGTGATGAATACCAACAGGATTCTGAAATATTTTTCCATTGCTTGTTATACTCCTGCTAAATTTAGAGGTTGAAAGTTATGAATTATGACAACCTTCATTGATAGACGAAAGGGGTGCGAGACAATTGGCAAAAAATACAGCGGGTGATGAACAAATTGGCGAGGTCTCTTTGTGGGATAAGATAGTAACATTGCCACAATATCTGATTCCTCAGCATATGCTATCGATGTTGATGTATCGTATGACACGGTGTGAACAAGTTTGGTTTAAAAATGCATTTATACGGTTTATTACAAGCCAATATCAGGTCAATATGGCGGAGGCTGCGGATGCAGATCTGACGACTTACCCGAGTTTTAATGCTTTCTTTACACGTCTATTGAAGGACGGAGTTAGGCCAATCGCCGACAGTGAGATCGTTTCACCGGTTGATGGCGTTGTTAGTCAAGCTGGACCGGTTATTTCAGGACAGATTGTACAAGCGAAAGGGCAAGAATACAGTGTACTCAGTTTATTGGGCGGCGATGACGCTTTGACTACAGAATTTGTGGGTGGCCAGTTTGCAACAATTTACCTTTCACCTAAAGATTATCACCGTATTCATATGCCTATAACAGGCAAACTAAGAAAGATGCGCTATGTACCGGGTAAGTTATTTTCAGTTAGTCCTCGAACGGCACGAGCAGTACCTGATCTGTTTGCACGCAATGAACGAGTTGTTGTGACGTTTGACACTACGATAGGGCCAATGGTGATGGTTTTAGTCGGCGCCATTTTTGTTGGAAGTATGGCTACTGTTTGGTCAGGTCAAATTACCCCGAGCTATGGCAAGGTTGTTCAGCAGTGGACTTATGATGGTGAACAGGCCATTACGCTTGAACAGGGCCAAGAAATGGGCCGGTTTAATATGGGCTCAACCGTGGTGCTATTATTTGGCGATCAGGCTAGAGGGTTTAATGCCCAAATCGATGCTGACCTGCCTATCCAGCTAGGTCATTCGATGGTTTAATATGATCGGACGCCTGTTTTGCACAGACTTAGTTCTTTTACTTTGCTAGTTTAACGACGGTTTTAACTTGTTGGTTACGTTGCTTTTCTTAAGTATGTGAATATTTAAGGAATTATTCATTATTTAGGCGTATACTTTTTTGCATGGAAAACAATGAGATCAGTGCTCAAATTTTAGATGCTGCGAAAGCCCGTTTCAATTTCTATGGATACCGTAAAACGACGATGGCAGAAGTTGCTGGCGATTGTGGGATGTCTGCTGCTAACTTATATCGTTACTTTGAAAGTAAGTTAGATATATGTGCGGCGTTAGCTAGAGGGTGTTTAGCTGAGAAAGAAACTTTGCTTGAACAAGTTGTCAATGATAAAGCGATGACAGCTCAGGATAAATTACCTGTATTTATCCTAAAGATGTTGCATCACACTTATCACTATTTCGAGTCAGCGCCTAAATTAGGCGAGTTAGTTGAAGTAATGACTGTACAGCGCCCCGATATTATTGCTGAGCACCGCCATAAAAAATTGGCCTTATTGACTGCGCTATTATTGCAGGGCGAGGCCACGGGAGAATTCGTGTTTGATGATGTCAATGAGGCTGCAGATGCAGTCCATTCTGCTATTTTATTGTTTTACTATCCTCTTACGATGTCTCTTTACCCTTTAAGCATATTAGAAAAAAAAGCGAAGAATGTAAGCCAATTATTATTATGTGGTTTGCGCCCAAATAACAGGACTGTTCGAGGGAGTTTGTAAATGAAGGAATCAATAACTGGTCGCTATGCTAATTTCGTCGTGACGCATCCATGGCGTATTTTACTGTTGACACTGCTCGTGGTGTTGTTCGCTGGCAGTGGTGGTCGCTTTATTGAGTTTACGAATGATTATCGGGTATTTTTCAGTGACGATAACCCGGAGCTGCAAGCTTTTGAAGCGATGCAGAATATTTATACTAAAACAGACAATGTCTTGTTTGTTGTGGCGCCAGAGAATGGTAAAGTTTTTTCGGCTGAGACCTTAGCTTTGGTTGCAGAGTTGACGGAGTTGTCCTGGCAAACACCCTATTCGACTCGCGTTGATTCAGTGACCAACTTTCAGCATACCGTGGCTGAAGAAGATGATTTACTTGTCGGTGATCTTGTCGATGATGTGGCCCAAATGTCAATTGAAGAGGTGCAATATGTCCGTGATGTTGCACTAAATGAGCCTTTACTATTAAATCGCCTCATTTCTCCTAGTGCGCACGTCACAGGCGTCAATATTACGATTCAATTACCAGGGAAATCTTTGACAGAAGTCCCAGAGGTCGCTGAGTTTGCACGACAGTTAGCAGCAGATATTGAAGCGAAATATCCAAAGCATCGCCTTTATATTACCGGTCTTGCCATGATGAATAATGCATTCGGTGAATCCACTCAGAATGATATGGCCACGTTAGTCCCGATGATGTTTTTGACTATCATTTTCATTTTGGGCATTCTACTGCGATCTTTTTCATCGACCATTGCTGCTGTAGTTATGATTTTTGCCACTATCCTATTTGCGATGGGAATTATGGGCTGGTTAGGTTGGAAGCTAACGCCGGCATCTGCAGCGGCACCGACCATTATTATGACGATGGCTGTGGCGGATACGGTTCACTTATTAGTCACGTTTTTGCACAATATGCGTCGAGGACAGACTCGTCATGATGCGATGAAAGATAGCTTGCGGGTTAATTTTCAGCCTATTTTTATTACCAGTGTGACGACAGCAATTGGCTTCTTGAGTATGAACTTTAGTGATGTACCACCATTTCATGATTTAGGTAATGTGGTTGCTATCGGTGTTATGTTTGCTTTTGTCTTATCTGTCTCGACGTTGCCAGCAATCATGATGGTGCTGCCTGTCAGGGTATTGGCACAAGCAGAAAAAGAAAATGCGTTTATGCCTGCTTTTGCCCAGTTCGTGATTCATCGTCGTCGACCATTATTGTTTGGTATGGGACTGTTAGCTTTAGCTTTGATGGCCTTTTTACCTCAAAACACATTAGATGATCAGTTTGTTGAATATTTTGATGAAACAGTTGACTTCCGTCGTGATACTGATTTTTCTAGAGCTAATTTAGCAGGCATTTATACACTTCAATATTCTTTAAAGCAGGGTGAAAGTGGGGGCATTAGTGACCCGGTTTTCTTAAAATCGGTTGACCAATTTTCTCAGTGGTTACGTACACAGCCAGAAGTCATGCATGTACAGACGATCTCTGACACCTTTAAGCGGCTCAACAAGAATATGCATGGCGATGATCCTGCTTATTATAGCTTGCCTGAATCGAGAGAATTAGCGGCACAGTATCTCCTTTTGTATGAACTCTCCTTACCTTATGGTTTGGACTTGAATGACCAAATTGATATTGATAAAGCACAGACACGTTTGAATATCACGCTTGAAAATTTACATACTGAAGAAATGTTGGCCCTGGAAAACCGGGTATCGAATTGGTTATCAACGAATTTACCCGATGTCGGGTTTACTGGGGCTAGCCCAACGTTGATGTTTGCTCATATTGGAGAACGTAACGTGAGCAGTATGTTGTTTGGAACGACATTGGCGTTGATTCTAATTTCGTTAATTTTGGTTTTGGCATTACGTTCAGCTCCAATTGGTTTGATTAGTTTGGCGCCAAATTTGATTCCGGCTGGCATGGCCTTCGGACTTTGGGGTTTATTAGTGGGGCAGGTGGGACTTTCTTTATCTGTCGTCGCCGGAATGACACTGGGAATTGTTGTTGATGATACAGTGCATTTCTTGAGTAAGTACCTGCGTGCTAGACGTGAGAAAGGCCTGAATGAGCAAGAAGCAGTCGCTTATGCCTTCAATACCGTTGGTGTGGCGTTATGGGTGACGTCATTGGTCTTAGTACTTGGGTTTGTCGTGTTAAGCCAATCTCATTTTGCATTGAATTCAGACATGGGCGCAATGGCTGCGATTACGATAGCGATAGCCTTAATTATGGACTTTCTATTTTTGCCGCCATTGTTGATGAAGTTAGAGGAAGACTCAAATGTATAACAAAATGCGTCATTATTTACTGTTACTAATGCTTGTTGTTTCACCCTGGGTGTTCGCGGAAACACCCGAAGAGAAAGGCCGTGCGATTGCGTTAGAGACAGATAACCGAGATAAAGGATGGCAAGATAGTTTTGCTGAAATGAAAATGGTACTGCGTAATCGCCATGGAGAGGAAAGCGTACGTTTGATTCGTGTTACGAACTTGGAAATGGACGGCGATGGCGATAAAGGATTGACGGTGTTTGATTCGCCGCGAGACATTAAAGGTACGGCTTTTTTAAGTTATTCGCATTCATTAGTACCGGATGAGCAATGGATTTATTTGCCCGCGTTGAAACGGGTAAAACGTATTTCATCAAGTAATAAATCGGGGCCTTTTATGGGCAGTGAATTTGCATATGAAGATATCAGTTCATTTGAAATTCCGAAGTACAGTTACTTGTATTTACATGATGAGATGCTTGATGGTAACGACTGTTATGTCTTGGAACTACGACCACAATATAAACATTCCGGTTATACCAAAAGTCACGTATGGGTAGACAAAGCTGAATATCGGATTCAGAAGGTTGATTATTATGATCGTAAAAATAGTTTGTTGAAGATACAGCGCTATCTTGATTATCAGTTATATCTGGAAAAATATTGGCGAGCCCATACCGTTACGATGGATAATCAGCAAAATGGTAAGTCAACGACTTTGCACTGGCAGAACTTTCAGTTTAGAACCGGCTTGACAGCGGATGACTTTAAGAAAAATGATCTTAAGCGCCAACGCTAAGCTTTGGATTAAAGCTGGAGCGCTTGGTTTAATGGGTAGTTTTATTACTGCTGATACATTGGCGCTTGAGTTATCAGGTTATGCTGGGGCCGAATATCGCTACTTCCAGCATGACTCAGTTATTTCTTCTGTTGGTCAGCATCACCCTTCATTGATCTTGGCGCCTGAGTTGTATGAGGAGTGGGATGGGGGAAAACAAAGTTTATTATTTTCTCCTTTTTTACGTTTAGATAGGGAAGATGCTGAGCGGACGCATGCTGATATTCGTGAATTACAGTGGCTTCTCGTGCAAGATGATTGGGAGCTTCGTGTTGGGATTGGCAAGGTGTTTTGGGGCGTCGCTGAATCGCAACATTTAGTTGATGTGATTAATCAAACAGACTTGGTTGAAAACAGTGATACTGAGGATAAGATCGGACAACCTATGATTAACCTTAGTGTGTTTCAAGACTGGGGCACCATTGATTTATTTGTTATGCCGTATTTTAGAGAACGGACGTTTGCGGGTAAAAATGGCCGGTTACAAGCACCACTTGTGGTGGATACTGATGCAGCAAAATATGAGTCTGGCGCCGGTCGCCACCATATTGATTTGGCGTTGCGCTGGTCACAGAGTATTGGGAATTGGGATATTGGTCTGTCGCATTTTTATGGTACCAACCGTGAGCCGCAATTGTTATTAAATGCCACCGCGACGGCCTTGACTCCTTTTTATGAAACGATGCACCAAACGGGATTAGATGCTCAGTATACGACCGATTCGTGGTTGTGGAAGCTAGAAATGATTCGTCGCGAAACGCATTCAGATACCTTTATTGCACTGACTGGCGGCGTCGAATATACGTTATATGGTGTTTTCGAAACAGATCTTGATGTGGGATTGATTACGGAGTATTTGTTTGATGACCGTGATGATACCCAACAAACTGCTTTTGAAGATGATGTATTAATGGGGGCCCGTTTGACTTGGAATGATGCTCAGTCTAGTGAGTTGTTAGTGGGGCTTATTCAAGATTTATCGAATGAAGATAGTGCTTGGAATATTGAGGCGAGTCGGCGGATTGGCGATCGATGGAAAGTCTCACTAGAAGGTCGTTTCTTTAGTATTCATGATGATAAGAGCGTACTTTATCCGGTTCGACGAGATAATTACTTTCAATTAGAGCTATCGCGTTATTTTTAAAAAAAAGCCGGGGTTTAAACCGGCTTTTTAATGTTTTCATCTATCCAATATTAGACATTATCACGCCATTGATGACATGAGTCATCAAAGATGCTTGTGGCTTCCTCTGGTCCCCATGTGCCGGCTTCATATTTGTGTACGAAGTCTTTTTCTTTTGACCATTTTTCGATAATAGGATCGACGGCCTTCCAGGCTAAATCAACTTCATCCGCCCGTAAAAATAGAGAACGGTCGCCTGCGATAGCACTGAGGATCATCGCTTCATAGGCATCTAATTTATGCTTAGTATCTTCTGTTTCAACCGTTTCCATGCCAACAGTATGAGAAGACAGTTCAAGCCCTGGTTTTTTCGCTTGTATTTCGATTCTAAGGGTGTTTTCAGGCTGTAACCCCATGACAATCCAATTAGCATGACTGTTACCGATGTCGGTATCCTTAAAGAGCTCTTGTGGTGGCTTTTTAAAACGAATGGCAATGGTGGCACGTGATTCAGGCATGCATTTACCGGTGCGAAGATAAAAGGGCACATCTTTCCAGCGCCAGTTGTCGATATAGACTTTCATTGCAGCATAAGTTTCTGTGACGCTATTTTCTGGTGCATCATCTTCTTCTAGGTAGCCTTTGACTTTTTCGCCATTTACTGTCCCAGCAGCGTACTGACCACGAAAAGCATGATCATCAACAGTATCTTCGGTGATAGGACGAATAGATTTAAGCACTTTTACTTTTTCATCACGCAAGGATTCATCCGCTAAATCTGCTGGTGGTTCCATAGCAATTAAGGTCATCACTTGTAATAAGTGACTTTGAATCATGTCACGCATAGCACCTGAGCCATCATAGTAGCCGGCACGTCCACCCACACCTTGTTGCTCGGCGTGAGTGATTTGAACATGATCAATGTATCTACGGTTCCAAAGTGGTTCCATTAATAAGTTGGCAAAACGGAAAACTAAAATGTTTTGTACTGCGCCTTTACCTAAGTAATGATCAATACGGTAAGTCTGTTTTTCATTAAAGTTACGTCCTAGGACTTCTTCAAGATCATGAGCACTTTTTTGATTATAACCAAATGGTTTTTCAACAACTAGACGTCGCCAGCCTGCATCTTCTTTATTTAAGCCAATGGCGGAGAGTTCATCACCGACCACATCAAATAGAGAAGGAGCAATTGATAAGTAAAAAACGATATTTTTTGAGAAATTATACTCAGGGTTATCTAGGATTTTTTTCAGTTCCGTATAGGTTTCAGCTTCATTGATATCACAATGAAAGTAACTTATTTTGGTAAGAAAATTAGTCAAGATGTCATTATCAACTCCACCACGAGCTCTAGGGCTAACGTAGTCGACGACTTTGTCCTTCCAGTCTTTTTGATCCATGGGTCTACGGCCCATACAAATTACTTTGGTGTTTTCTGTTAAGCGGTTTTCTGCATTAAGATGATACAGTGCGGGTAGCAATTTTTTTTGAGACAAGTCTCCAGTGGCGCCGAAGATGATAATTGTACAATCTTGCATGTTTTCTCCTATTGCTAGCTGTGACTACAGTTGTGAGCGTATATACTTATGCTGAATTGTACATTTTTTAGGAGCAAAAGGTGAGAAAAATTCTGTTTGCGAGTAGCGAGGTCCATCCTCTAGTGAAAACAGGTGGACTGGCTGACGTCTCAGCGAGCCTACCGTTGGCGTTACATGAACAAGGACAGGATGTACGCATTGTGATGCCGGCTTATCGGGCATGTTTAATGGCCTTAGAAGGGGCTGTCAAAGTCGCTTCGATAAAATTAGATGGGTATTTATTGCCGATTGAGATTTTAGAATCGCGGCTGCCTAATAGTGATCTTGTGCTGTGGCTGGTGAATTCGCCTTACCATTTTGATCGTGATGGTGGACCTTATAGTCAGCCTGATGGGGATGATTGGCTCGATAATGCGGCACGTTTTGCGTTGTTTTCACGTGCTATTGCTGCGATAGCAATGAATGAAGCTGGCTTGGATTGGCAGACAGATATTCTGCATTGTAATGATTGGCAGACAGGGTTAGCACCGGCATTAATTGCTGAGAAGCCTGATCGTCCTGCGACCTTATTCACGATTCATAACTTGGCTTACCAGGGCGTGTATTCTCGCGATGAGTTTGATGCTTTGGATTTAGCTGAATCATTCTGGGATATCGATGGCCTGGAGTTTTACTCACAATTGTCATTTATTAAAGGTGGGTTAGTTTTTGCTGATAAAGTCACGACAGTCAGTCCCAGTTATGCAAAAGAGATTTGTACAGTTGAGTATGGCGCTGGTCTAGAGGGCTTATTGTCTTATCGCTCGGAACAAGGGCATTTAGTCGGCATTTTGAATGGGATTGACCATGATGAGTGGAATCCAAAACGTGATCGTTATATCTTGACAACGTATTCGGCTAAAACCATTCATAAAAAAGCGGAGAATAAGGCGGCATTACAGCAGTTATTTTCTCTGCCTAATGAACCAAAAGCATTACTATTGGGCTTTATTAGTCGTTTAGTTTCCCAGAAAGGCATTGATTTGACGATCGCCGCAGTACGTCAATTATTGGATGAAGGGGCAGCTGTTCAGCTCATTTGTTTAGGGAGCGGCGATGCTGACTACGAGCGTGACTTACAAGTTTTGCGTGCCCGTTTTCCTGAGCGAGTGGGCGTGACGATTGGTTATGATGAAGCGTTATCTCACCAGATTGAGGCTGGCGTTGATGCTTTTGTGATGCCATCACGTTTTGAACCTTGTGGCTTAAATCAGCTCTATAGCTTGCGTTACGGTACTTTGCCAATTGTCAGAACGACGGGTGGGTTAGCTGATTCGGTGGAAGATTCAGATGGACTCGGTGGCGGAACCGGTTTTCAATTTGAACTTGCGACGTCGGATGCCATGTTGGTGGCGCTCAAGCGAGCGGAGACTGTCTTCAAACAACCGGCGTTGTGGCAGCAGATGCAGGTAACTGCGATGAAGCGTGATTTCAGTTGGCAGAATAGTGCTTCAGATTATTTGGCTTTATATGATGATTTAATGGCTTAAGCCATCTTTTGTTGTTGAATTTTCTGTTGCTAGTAGGCTAACGACTTGTTGGGTGGCGAACATAATTAACAGTACAGCTGTGCCAAAAATATAGAGCCCTGGATGAATTTCAATACTGGCCAATGCACCCAATTTGACAGTGACGATGAGAACGGCAACGACCATCACATCTAGCATCGCCCACCGACCATACTCGTGCATTAAGTGTAATAGTTTTTTACGGCGACCAGGTGCAGCGCTACCGGGGTGTAATAGGTTGAAGAGTAGGACTATCTTCATGATGGGCAGGACTATACTGAAAGCTGAGACCAGTACAAATAGGAAAAAATGGCCTTCTTGTAACAATTGCCAAACGCCAGTCACGATCGAGAATGAATGACTAATAACGAGCAATTTGGTTAGTGTGAGCATGGGAATAAAAAAGCCAGCCACGAGTAAAATACTGCTTAGTAGTAGTAACCAGCGTAATGCTTGCGCTGAGAGTAGAGCTTTAGTCATCGACAACCTTTTCTGCTTTTAACCGATCTTTTTTTGCAATGTAGCGAGGCTTGTCGCTATTTTTATTTTTGGTTTTCTTTTTTGCTGATTGTGGTTCTAGACCTTTTATTTTGCCAATAGGCAACGGTTTTTTCAGATGGTATTCAATTCGTTCTAGTTGTTTTCTATCATGGTGTTCGACCAAATTGATCGCGATGCCTGTTTGGTCTGCACGACCTGTTCTACCGATGCGGTGTATATAAATATCACCGCGAAACGGTAAATCATAATTAATGACATGGCTGATGTTACTGAGATCTAGCCCTCGTGCAGCAACATCTGTTGCGACCATCACTTTAATTTGGCTTTGTCGAAATTTACGGGTTTTATCGCGTCGTATTGCTTGGCTAAAGTCACCATGCATGACTTGGGCTGAAATATTGCGTGATTGTAACCACTCTGCGACATCATTAGCCTGTTCTTTTTTGTTGCAGAAAACGAGGGCTGTTTGGCAGTCTTTCGAGCTAACGATAGCTTCTAATAAAGCTTGTTTATGCGTTCTGTTATCAGCAAAATAAACGTATTGTGAGATTTGTTCGGAATGTTGATTGGCGGCATCAATTTGAATAATTTCAGCATCAGAAAGTAATTCTTCAGCGAAGATGTCAACCCCACTGCCTGCTAGCGTCGCCGAGAAAAGACAAGCCTGAAAGCCGTTAGCAATCGTAGCCAATAAAGATAAGACATCTGGCCCTTGGCCCATGTCGAGCATGCGGTCGGCTTCATCAATAATGACGGAGTCTATATCGGATAAATCTAATACTTCGTCGGAAACAAGGTTAAGCAGTCGACCTGGGGTGCCAATAATGATGTCGCACTTTTGCGAAATAAACTCAGTTTGTTTTGCGGGTGAAAAGCCACCGGTAATGATGGCCGTGTTGATATCAAGGCCGTATGCAAGTTGTTTGACGACATGCTGGATTTGGAAAGCGAGCTCTCGTGTAGGCGCAAGAATTAGAACAGTGGCATGGTCGCTGTGATTAGGTTCATCGATAAGTTGTTGCAGGATAGGTAAGACGAAAGCAGCGGTTTTGCCTGTTCCAGTTGCTGCGCCAGCGAGGACATCTTTTCTTTCTAAAATGACGGGGATGACCGCTTCTTGGATCGCTGTTGGGGTTTTGAAGTCCAGTTTTGCAAGCGATTTTAAGAGTTGGTCATCAAGGAAAAGGTCTTCAAAAGTCATGGCGGCGGTGTATATCGGTCGGATTATTGGCTGTCTATGATAACAGTCAAGGGGGCAAAAATCTTGTTATAGACGCTGTTTATTAAGCCTTCAACACGAGAAGGCTACCCAGTATCATGATGAGACAAGCGACTAATCGTTGTCGTATGTTCTGTTCTTTAAAGATGCGATAGCCAAGAAAAACCTGAAGTACCATACTGAGTTGGAATAACGCTAAAGAATAGGCGATAAGAGTACTTTCAAGCACAAGCATTGTGGTGTATTGCATTAAAAACATGAGGCTGCCAAGAGTCAAGATTTGTGGCAAAGCTGTTTCAAGTTGTTTTGATGTGGACATCGGCTTAGTCGACCATAAGCGATAACTTATGATAGCTAAGGGAAAACCGAATAGGCACCAAAATACGGTTGTTGCGAGCGCTTGGCCCTCGATTACGGCATTTTTCAAAGGTAAAGTGCCAACAGAAAAGAATAGGATTGATAAGAAGCGATGTTGTACTCCTTTGTCTGTGAATAGTTGTGTTAAAGGTGTTTGTTGATTGTGCGGTTTTTTGGCTGGGAGCAGGAAAAAACTGCCAGTAATGATAATTGCGATGCCGGTAAGGCCTTGCATATTCGGTATTTCGTTGAGAAATAGGAATGCTAATATTGCTGAAACAACGACTTTATAGGCATTAAGTGGGCCGAAAACAGATAAATCAGTCGTTGAGAGTGATTTGACTAAAAAAAGCGTGCCAGCCATATCGAGTAGTGCTGCTAGTAGGCTATTTAGCCAAAACTTAGCGCTGAGGTCGGAGATAGGAATAAACAGCAATAAGGGCAGGCAGATAGCGGATAAAACGGCATACGATACCATCACAATTAGTAGAGGGTGATGGTGTTGGCTTAGTTGTTTCTGGTAGACATTGGAGAAAGAGGCGAAGAAAACGCGCCCAAGGACGATAAGTATTTCCACAATGTGTTTAACGCATGATTAAAAAGCGGCGCTTTGGTTTCGCCCTGAAGATTTTGCTTTGTAAAGCGCTTGGTCAGCCATTTTAAATAGTTTATCCGGATTAGAGTCACTTGGAGGGATCAGTGTAGCAAATCCCGAGCTGACGGTAATGTGGTTAGCGATTTTCGAATGGAGATGTGGAACGAGTAAAGATTCGATTTTTTCACGGCAGAGCTCGGCTAAGATAAAACCATCTGACGTATTAGGCGCAATTATGGCAAATTCTTCGCCGCCATAACGCGCAAGGAGATCACTTGAGCGACGTAGTGTGCTTTGAAGACCTTTTGCGACACGTTTGATACAGTCATCACCGGCGAGATGACCATAGTTATCATTGAATTGTTTGAAAAAATCAATGTCGATGGCAATCAGGGTGAGTGGGGTTTGCTCGCGTTGACCGCGTTTCCACTCTTTCATGAAATAATCATCAAAATGGCGACGATTAGGGATACCGGTCATGTCATCGAGTAACGCAATTCGTTCTATGGCCTCTTTCGCAGCTTTGAGTTCTATGGTGCGTTGTTCGACCGCTTTTTCGGTGATATCCGCGTGTTTATGTAACCTGAAGATATAGATAAGTGATGAACTAAGGAATGTTAACGCTAATATAAAAATAATAAAGGGGCTAGCGCTTCGCTTTTGGATGATGTAATTATCGGAAGGCGATGCTTCAACATGCCAGTTACGACTACCTATTAAGCCTAAAGGCAGGTCAAATTTCATGGTTTTGTTATGTGGTATTTCTGGGTGAGTGGTGTGTAATTTATCGACTTTATCGGTTGTTCTATCTTCTAATGTCAGACTGATATCTCGGTCAATGGTATTTTTTAGCGCATTGGCGATCAGTTGGTCGACGGGAAAGACGGCGGTGATAAAACCTTCAATATTTTGGGTATCAGGATGGTCTTTATAAACAGGGAGTACAGCTAGAAAGCTCTTCGGTGAGCTTCCCGCTTGAACAAGTTTGACGCTAGCCGTGATGGTCACTTTCCCTGTTTTCTTAGCTAAAGCCATTGCTTTTAAACGGTCTGGATTAGAATTGAGATCATACCAAGTGCATCTTCATTATCTACGAGTGGTTCGATATAAGTGACAGGAAAATAGAGATGGCGTTTTAGGGCTGGGATGAGTTTTTGACTTTCATTTCGTTCTATTATTTGGAGTTTTTTCCCGAAATAGACTTGCTCAGTCTCATAACGAGACCGTTCTGATTCGTTGATTTTGGGGACCCAGGAAAGTGCCGATATGTCAGGGTGCGTTTCTAGAAGCGATGAGGCGTAGTGTTTGAATTCTTCAGAGTCAACATGTTGTGAATTATCAAAGAAATTTTTAAGTGATTGGAGCGCATAGAAATTCAGCGCAATTTCGCGTTCAAGAGCTAAGCTTTCAGTCCTGACATCTTGTTCAAATTCTGTGCTGATGAATCGCGTTTCATTAGAATAAATATGACGACCGAGTAGAACGGAAATAATCAATCCGATAAGTAAGGCGAGTAATAACTTGGGCGCGGTGTTTATTTTCAATTTTATCCTGGACATTTCTTAAGGGTGCTATGTCTCTTAAGATTTAATATAACTTACTGGTTAGTCACAAACTGTCGAAGAGTCGAGATTACTGGTTATAAAAGCAGGCTACTTAATATTTGATTAGAGGTACTCAACCAGTAGGTTTATGTCCGGATTATGTTGCTCTACCTTTTGAATGATGTTGAGAGTTACTTTTTCATCGCCCGGTTTAACCCATTGTTCGAGAATATGGGTGTCGACTCTCGCTTTGTTTAATGTGTCTAATTGCGCTGTATTGAGGATATTTGGGTTTATCCAAAGCGCTGTTGTAGACGCACTTAGCAATGCTTCTTTAGCTTCAATAAAACCGACTTCAGTAAAAATTAGATAACCTGTTTTTTCCATTAATTACGGAATTGCTAAATAGGCATTTTCAGAGATGTCCGACCAAGCATCATTTTTTTGTCTAAAAGCTTGATAGGCATCAAATATATGTTTGAATTTAGGATCTTTAGCTGCTTCCTCCTGTAATGTTTCATCAGTCAGTGTTTTGAGCTTTTGTAGTACGTCATCAGGGAAGCGATGGATTTGTATGTCTTTACGTTGCTTTAATTCAGCTAAAGCGGAGAGATTCTTTTGTTCCATTTCGGACAGCATCCGAACGTTCTCAGCTTGTGCCGCAGTCGTGATTATGGCTTGGAGGTCAGCGGGAAGTGAGTTCCAAGCACGCTCATTGACGGTGAGTTCAAGCACGGTGCCGGGCTCATGCCAGCCAGGATAATAATAATGCTTTGCGGCACGATAGAGTCCGAGGCGCTGATCGTGATAAGGCCCGATCCATTCTGTTGCATCAATGGTGTTGCGTTCCAATGCAGTATAGACTTCGCTGCCGGCTAACAGAATGGGGTTGCCACCGGCTTTGGCAAAGACTTTTCCTCCCAAGCCTGGGATACGCATTTTAAGACCTTTAATGTCGGCGAGTGAGTTAATTTCTTTGTTAAACCAGCCGCCCATTTGAACACCGGTGTTACCAAGTGGGAAAGGAATAACGTGGAAAGGTTTGTATACTTCACGCCAGAGTTCTAAGCCGCCGCCATCATATAGCCATGCATTCATGCCGCGTGCGGTCATGCCGAAGGGTACGGTTGAGAAAAACTGAGCTTCTGGGACTTTACCTGCCCAGTAGTAAGCACTGCCATGACCCATTTCGACTGTGCCTTGTGAAACAGCATCGAATGTTTGCAAAGGTGGGATAAGCTCACCACCCGCATAAACTTTAATATTGAGCCGGCCGTTACTCATCGTTTTGATATTGTCTGCGAAGCGCTCAGCCCCTTCCTGTAAGACAGGGAAACCGGGAGGCCAAGTGGTGACCATTTTCCAGCGATAACTTTTGGCTTTTTCTACGGTCTGAGTATCACTACTGTTATCACTTTGTTCGCTGCAAGCCGTCAACCAGCCGATGCTTAGAGTGAGGAGCAGTGTTTTTAGCCAAGTGCGCATGGTCATATTGGATGAATCCTTACGATGATATTCTTTCTAATTTAGCATAAGCGAGTACTAGCCACTTACTACCGGCATGTTTGAAATTGACTTGTATTCTACTGCTTTTACCGGCCCCTTCGGTATCAATGACTGTACCTGGCCCAAATTTTTGGTGATGCACTTGTTCGCCAGGCAGAAAGCCAGTTTCATTGAGTGTCATTGTGTGTTTCGGGGCCATGTGATTGTAGCCACTATGACCACTAGAGATGGCATTTTTTCTAGCTCGAATTTCTTCTACGTGCTCGGCGGGAATTTCGCTTAGGAAACGTGATGGCATGGGTGATATTTCTTGGCCATAGAGGAAGCGTGACTCGGTGTGTAGCAAGTATAAGGTTTGACGAGCCCGTGTCATTCCGACATAGCAAAGACGACGCTCTTCGGCTAAACGACTAGGGTCATCGCTGCTTTTTTGGCCAGGGAAAAGGCCTTCTTCCATGCCCACCATAAAGACAACTGGAAACTCGAGTCCTTTGGCAGAATGCAGTGTCATTAATTGGACACAGTCTTCCCAAGCACCGCCTTGGTTTTCGCCGGCTTCTAATGCTGCATGTGAGAGGAAGGCATCAAGCAAAGTCATTTCTTCAGCGTCTTCTGGCTGGTTAAATTGTTTGCTCGCGCTGATCAGTTCATCTAAGTTTTCAATTCGGCCTTGGCCTTTTTCAGTTTTGTCTTTGGCATGATGGGTTCTAAGGCCACTTTCATCGATGGTGAGGCTAGTGAGTTCGTGCAAAGACAGTTCTTGTTCTGGTGTGAGGGAATCAATGAGTGTTAAAAACCCATTCAATGCATTACCCGCTCGGGCAGTAAAGAATTTGGCATCAAGTAATGCCAATGTTGCCTGCCATAGGGTTTGACTCTGTTCTCTGGCATATTGGCGTAATTGCGTTAATGTCGCAGCACCAATACCGCGAGTGGGCGTGTTAACGATACGTTCAAAGGCTGCATCATCATTGCGATTAGAGATCAACCTTAAGTAAGCGAGAACATCTTTGATTTCTGCGCGTTCGAAGAAGCGTAAGCCACCATAAACCCGGTAAGGCATATTGGCTTGTAATAGCGCTTCCTCAATAGCACGTGATTGGGCATTGGAACGATAAAGGACAGCATTGTCAGCGCGACTACCGCCTTTGTCGACGGATATTTTGATTTGTTCTACTAGGTAACTGGCTTCATCGCGTTCGTTATAAGCATGATATTGCTGAATAAGATCACCGTCATCATCTTCAGTCCAAAGTTCTTTTCCTAAACGTTCGCTGTTATTGGCAATAACGGCATTGGCAGCTCCCAATATATTGCCTGTTGAGCGATAATTTTGTTCTAAACTGATGGTGGCTGCGTCGGCATAATCTTGATGAAATTTTTGGATATTTTCAATCTTAGCGCCACGCCATCCATAAATAGATTGGTCATCATCACCGACAATGAATAAGTTACCTGTCTCACCAGCTAATAACCTTAGCCAAGCATATTGAATGGTATTGGTATCTTGGAACTCATCAACTAGAATTTGGCTAAAGCGCTGTTGGTAGTTTGCGAGAATATCTGGACGTTTGCGCCAGAGTTCATGAGACCGTAATAAAATTTCGCCAAAATCGATAACGCCGGCACGCTGACAAGCTTGCTCATAAGCTTGGTAAATAGCGAGCATTTTTTGTGAATACGGATCGTGTCCCGCTTGGATATGGCTGGCTCTTAGGCCCTCATCCTTTTGTGCATTGATATACCACTGGGCTTGTTTAGCAGGCCACTGTGATTCATCTAATTCCATTGTCCGAATCAAACGTTTTAACATACGCTGTTGATCGTCGCTATCGAGAATTTGAAAGCTTTGTGGTAAGTCTGCTTCTTTCCAATGAGCACGCAATAGGCGATGTGCTAAACCATGAAAGGTGCCAACCCACATACCGCCGATGGGGTAACCAAGCATATCTTCAATACGACCACGCATTTCGGCAGCGGCTTTGTTGGTGAAGGTGACGGCAAGGATATTGGCTGGAGACAGAGCTTCAGCTTGTATGAGCCAAGCAATACGATGAACAAGCACTCGCGTTTTACCACTGCCTGCACCAGCTAAGATGCGAGCATGGCCTAATGGGGCTGCGACGGCGTCACGTTGCGGCTTATTGAGATCGTCAAGTAGTTCGGAAACGTCCATTACAGGTCTGTGCTGGTGAAATTGGATGAAAAGCACAGGGTCAATCGTTTGATTAACCCTGTGTTTGAAATTGTGCAGTGTAGCAAACTCGTGATTGTTTATTTCACGAGATGCAGGCTGGCATTAAAGCCTTTGTAGCGCGTTTAGATATTGCTATCTAAGAAGGCTGCAAGTTGAGACTTGGTTAATGCACCTACTTTTGTCGCTTCAACTTCGCCGGCTTTGAATAACATTAATGTTGGGATGCCACGAATACCGTAACGAGGCGGTGTTTCTGAGTTTTCATCAATGTTGAGTTTGCAGACAGTTAATTTGCCGGCATATTCAGCACCAATTTCTTCTAGGATTGGGGCAATCATTTTGCAAGGACCACACCATTCAGCCCAGTAATCAACTAAGACAGGTAAGTCAGACTGTAGTACTAGGCTTTCAAAATCGCCATCAGTCACGTTGGTGACATTTTCACTCATGTTTTTTCTCCAGTGGTATATAAGCTATCGGAGGACTATACTCGTGCACTCCGACACAAGTGACATTTTTTCCTATCATTAAAGGTAATGCAAGTATTTCTATGAGTGCACATTTAACAGAGCTGGCTTTTAAGTCGTTGGCGTTGCATGAATCTCTCCAAAATGGTCTTGAAAGTGCAGGTTTTGAGTTTTGCACCCCAATTCAAGCGCAGTCGTTACCGATATTATTGGCAGGCCGCGATGTGGCTGGGCAAGCGCAGACTGGGACGGGTAAGACAATTGCTTTTTTATTGGCCGCTTTTCAACGGTTATTAGAGGATGAACCCTTTAAAAACTGGGATGGAAAACAACCTCGCGCTTTTATTTTGGCACCCACAAGAGAGTTGGCAATTCAAATTGCCAATGATGCACATTTGCTGAATAAATCAGCGGGTTTGCGCATTGTTGTTGCGCATGGCGGTAAAGATTACGAAAAACAGAAATCGGCAATTTTGGCCGGTGTTGATATTTTGATCGGGACGCCGGGTCGTCTATTGGATTATCAAAAACAAGGTGTGTTTAACCTTAAGCAAGTGCAAGTCGTGATTTTAGATGAAGCAGACCGGATGTTTGATTTGGGCTTTATTAAAGATGTACGTTATTTCTTGCGCCGTGTGCCTAAGCCGAGCGAGCGCCTAGGTATGTTGTTCTCAGCGACCATGAGTTACAAAGTTCTTGAGTTAGCTTATGAACATATGAATAATCCACAAAAGATCCAGATTGAGCCTGAGAAAGTATCAGGTGACCGAATTGAAGAATCAGTGTATTACCCGGCCAATGATGAAAAAATTCCCTTATTGCTGGCGTTGATTAAACGGCTGGAACCAAAACGCAGTATCGTTTTTGTGAATACCAAACATGTGGCAGATAAAGTCTGGGGTTATTTAGAAGGCAATGGTTATCAATCGGCTTTATTGTCGGGTGATGTGCCGCAGAAAAAACGCGAAAGTTTATTAAAGCATTTTCAGGATGGCGAGTTTCATTTCATGGTGGCGACCGATGTTGCTGCACGTGGTTTACATATTGATCAGGTCAGTCATGTCTTTAATTATGATTTGCCGCAAGATAATGAAGATTACGTCCATAGGATAGGTCGGACTGCACGGGCTGGTGCCAGTGGTGTTGCGATTAGTTTTGCCTGTGAAGACTATGCTTTTTCGTTGCCTGATATCGAAATTTATATTAAACATAAATTGCCGGTAGTAGCGACGTCAATCGAGGTGTTAGAAACACCTAAGCCAGCTAAAAGACCTGAGAAAAGACCACCGCTGGCACGTCATAAAAGAAACGATGGTGGTAAGCCAAACCACTCAAGAAGACCACACAAACCGAGAAAATAATGGTATAAAACGTCATTATGCAGATTAATCGCTCATCCCTATCGACCGCTTTTGCTCCTCGCTCTAATGAGGCGAGGGAGCCTGTTCGGCCGCCAATCATTGATGCTGAGCCTAGGGCGCGATCAGCAAGGCTTTTATTACCGGCGACAACAGAGACATCGTCTTTTCAAACGGCGCTAACCGTTGATGATGGGCAGCAAGAACGGTTCATACGCTTATTTTCTGAAAATAGTGAGCCAGATTCTGAGGCACCTTCTCAGAATGATGCGCTACCACGTGGTGTACAGCAATATTTACAGATCGCCAGTATAGAAACTGAACCGCAACAAAGGCTATTTGATGAGATTGTCTAGGTTTGTTGTTGCTTCTTTTCTTTTCTTTATTCTCTCTGCCTGCTTCCAAACTCCTTACAAAGATAAAATGGCTGCGGCTGATTTACGCGATGCCGGTATGTCACGATTGGCGAAAAGTGATATTGATGAAGTGATTGAGTTACATCAACATGCTGTGATGAAAGATTTAAAGCAGTTGATGATAAAACTCTATCAACGTAATCCCAGTCAGCGTTTTGACAAGAAGAAACGGTCGATAATAACCAGTGTCGATTTAGTGTTTAAACGGCCATACTATTATGGTTATAAGCACTGGGAAGGCATGGAGGGCACTGACATTATCCGTTTGGCATTAGATCCCGATTATCATGTTAATGATCGTATTTTGCCATTGATTGTTGGACTTAGAAAAATGTTGATGGCTTCATATGAAAATGAAACACAGTTCTATTATTTAACGGATTTGAATGAACAAAAGCTCTACAATAGTGCACGTAATATTGAAATGGCGGCTTGGTTGTTGTCGGAGAAGAAGGATCAACAGGGACGCTTATTGGTAATGAGTGATAGCCTCGAGCAGGAGTCACGCAATTTGAGTTTTCAGCGTTTGATTGGCAAGTTGATTGCAACGCAAGATAACTTAGCGAGCATTATTTCTTTTAAGGAAGGCCGTGTGGTTAAAACAGTGGTGATCAAAGCCGCTTCAATGGCTTTTTTACCGATCTAAAACCGGAGTTTAGTTAGCGCTGGATTTGCGAAGCGTTGTCCTGAGGCTTGCTGCATAAAACAACGTTTTAATAATTCACTGTTGTTAACAAATTTAAAGCCAGACTGTCTCGCAATACGTACAGCAGGATTGTCACTGCCAAAGACACGCTTAAAGGCATCCATAGCCAGTTGAATTGCAAGATTATCCCCTTTACGTTGACGTTGGTATTTTGCCAGTGTGTGATGACTGCCTATTTGACGGCCTTTTTGGTGGGCATTGATAACGATTTCGGCGAGTGTGGCGGCATCTAGGAATCCAATATTGACACCTTGGCCTGCAAGCGGATGGATTGTATGAGCAGCATCGCCAACTAGGGCAAAACCTTGTTCTACATAATGGCTTGCATGACGACATTTAAGCGGAAAACTTGCTCGAGGCCCAACATTTGTGATCTCACCTAATTGATGTTCTAAGGCTTTGGCTAAGGTGTCTTTGAATTCATCATCAGTTAATTGTTTTAGGCGCTCTGCTTCTTTAATGCTGTTTGTCCACACAATTGAACATTGGTGAGGGGCAGCTAAAGGTAGGAACGCAAGTGGTCCGTCAGGTAAGAAGCGTTGTCTTGCGGTTTGCTGATGAGGCTGTTCTGTGGTGACGGTGCAAACTAAACCGTGCTGTTCATAGTCCCATCCTTTACTTTCGATACCGGTCCAGTCGCGTAAGGGGGATTGGGCACCATCTGCTGCAACGATTAAATCAGCAGTGACGACTTTCCCGCTGTCGAGTGTCAGCGCATTACCTTCTTTAGAGACTGGTTTATCTGGGCAGAGGAATGTGACATTACTTTTTTGTCGGCATTCGCTAAGGCTGGCCTGTTGAATATGACGGTTTTCTATGAGATGGCCTAGATGCGGCTCACCAACATCGGCACTGTCAAAATGGATCTTACTGGCCTGTGTTTCCCACACTGTCATATCAGTGAACGGGCTGAGTCGGCTTGATATAAGATGCGACCATATGTTGAGATTCTTCAATAATTGCTCGCTGGCTTGGCTGATAGCACTGACGCGTATATCTGCTGGGTCAGAATCGGTCATTGTTTTTAATTCAAAAGGCTCAATTAGTGCAATATTGAGGTTTTTTTCTGTACTTAAAGCGACAGCGAGGGTGGTACCGACCATACCAGCACCGACAATGATGACATCATAGTGCTGGTTCATAAGGTAATGCCTCTGGCTAAACGGGGTTGTTTTTTCCCTAAGCCCATACTTTTTTTCGCTAACCAATGTTTAACAGGCGGCATGAGATCGAGTGCGATTAAGCCGACACTGCGACCATGGCCTATCATTGAATTATCATTACTAAATAATCGGACGAGTAGGTTTGTGGCCTTAATGACATGATCTTGATCGCGCTGTTGCCATTGTTGGTAATCATGCAAGTGTTTGGGGGCACCACAGTCCTGGACTTCATCGATGAGTACGTCGGCCAAGGCGATGACATCACGGAGGCCTAGGTTAAAGCCTTGGCCCGCTATTGGGTGAAGGTTATGTGCAGCATTGCCAACAAAGACGATACGGTCTTGAATAGGTTGATCAGTCTGGGTGAGTTTGAGCGGATAATGGCTTCTCCTGCCAACTTGGGTAAGTTTGCCAAGTCGATAGCCAAACTCAGTTTGAAGCCGGGCTAAAAAGGCATCATCATCGAGTTCATTAATCGCAGTTTCGTCACCGGTTTTCACTGTCCAGATTAAACTGCAACGGTTATCTGGCATGGGTAGGAGTGCGATGGGCCCAAACTCTGTGAAACGTTCGAAGGCCCGATGGTTATGTGGCCGTTCTGTACTAATATTGGCAGTAATAGCGGTTTGTTGGTAATCCTGTTCGGTGATAGACAGATCCAATAAGTAACGAATTGTTGAGTTTGCGCCATCTGCAGCAACGATGAGTTTGCTGGTGATGGTTCTGTCATCATCGAGCATCAGTGCTATGTGATGAGGCTGTTTGTTTAATGCAATGACTTTATTGGGGCATAGGATATCTAACGTTTTGTTTTCTGACATGGCTTGGTTGAGCACTTTACCCATGGCTCGGGCTAAAACGACCTGACCTAAAGCTGGCACATTTTCTTTTTGTGCCGATAACCGTGTTGCACCAAAGTGTCCACGGTCAGAAATATGAATATCGCTAATGGCGGTAGTATGTGGGGCTAGTTGTTGCCATAAGCCCATGGTATTGAAAATGCGTTGTGAACCATAGGATAGTGCAATGCCACGGTCATCATAGCTGGGTTGTTGGTTTGTCTTGAAGTCAAAGGCTTCAATTAATGCGATTTTATGACTGCTGCTTTTTAAAGCGATGGCCAGGCTGGCCCCCACCATGCCACCACCCACAATAATGATGTCGTAGTCTGTCTCGGTCATTGTCTTTAGTGTGCTGCCGCCATGAGCGCTTCGATGTCATCGATTTCTTTTGGGGCCGCTGCGGACAGAACTTCATGGCCTGTTTTTGTGACGAGGACGTCATCTTCAATGCGAATACCAATGAAATGCCATTTTTTAGGGACATGTTCCAAATCGCGAATGTAAAGACCGGGCTCTACTGTGAGCACCATGCCAGGTTCTAAAACACGCCATTCCCCGCCCACTTTGTAGTCACCGACGTCATGGACATCCATACCGAGCCAGTGGCCAGTTCGATGCATATAAAAATCACGATACGCTTGGTCTTCAATCAGTTTATCGCGTTTCCCTTTTAATAAGCCTATTTCTAATAAGCCTTCGGTGAGAACGCGGACGGCTTCTTCATGAGGTTCATTCCAATGATTGCCAGGTTGGACAGCAGCGATGGCTGCTTTTTGTGCTTTTAAAACAATACTGTATAGGCTTTTTTGCGCTGGAGTGAATTTCCCATTCACAGGGAATGTTCTGGTGATGTCACCCGCATAATAGTCGTATTCTGCGCCGGCATCGATCAGTAATAAATCATTGGTTTTTAATTTACTGTTATTTTCGATGTAATGGAGAATACAGCCGTTTTCGCCACCGCCGACAATTGATGGA
>JABGUA010000156.1 GCA_018646825.1 Piscirickettsiaceae bacterium | reverse complement strand
ATTTCGACCAATTCTTTTGCTTCGCGCTTATTAAAACCAAGCTCATCGTAAAGCTGCTCGGTCATATTGGCTTTAGTTAGTGCCATGTATACCTCTAAATCAATTACTGCCAGTTTGGTTTACGAACGGATCGTAGCACCAATTTCTTGTTCTAAATGTGTCGTTATCCTCAAAATGAGTTCATTGACCTCATCATCAGTTAACGTTCTTTCCACATGTTGCATATGAAATGCGACGGCAATGCTCTTTTGGCCCTGCTCGACACCATCTCCACTATATACGTCAAATACTTGAATTTCTTTAAGAATATCAGATCTCACAGCATTCAAGCAATGCTTTATTTCACCAGCAGTTATTGTGCCAGAAACCACTAATGCAAGATCTCGACGAATCGCTGGAAATTTTGATAAAGCAGAAAAAGCGGGTATTTCTGACATTAATACCGAAGACAAAGACAATTCAAATACATAAGCCGGACAATTTAAGTCCAATGACTTATATAATTTAGGATGAATAGCGCCAATCCAACCAATCGCTTCTTCACCCGCATAAATACGAGCAGACTGACCTGTATGTAATGCAGGATGGACTTCAGCCACAAAACGAATATCAGTCCGACTACCTAAAGCTAATAGCGCTTCGACATCCGCCTTGACATCAAAGAAGTCGACAGGGCGTTGTTTCTCAGCCCACTGCTCTGCATAACGGGGACCACACACCACACCACCAATATGACGGTGTTGCTCAACATTGTCATGGGTACCACTAAAAATACGTCCTACTTCAAATAGACGCACACGGTCATGCTGGCGATTTAAATTATGTGTCAAAGCTTGAATCAAACCCGGCCACAGCGATGTTCTCATCACTGATAAGTCAGCTGAAATCGGGTTTGCTAAAATAATCGCTTCTTCGCCTTCTACAGCAAGATATTTTTGGAACTCAGGATCAACAAAACTATAAGTAATCGCTTCTTGATAACCCCGATCGACCAATAATGCTTGTAAACGTGATGTTGCCAAACTATGCTCGGAAATATTTGCCGTTAACACGGTCCCTTGTGGCCGGGTCTCTGGCAATTTATCGTAACCATACAAACGACCTAACTCTTCAATCAAGTCGACTTCAATGGCAATATCGAAACGAAAGCTCGGTACGGTGACTTTCCAGCCTTCAGCTTGAGGCGACACACCTAAACCTAAGCGTGTTAATTGATCGACCACTTGCTCTGCATCGATCGCAATACCTAATACACGTTTAATTCTTGCTGCACGTAAATCAATCGTTGCTTGTTTCGGTAAGTCAGCTTCTGATACGACTTCGGTAATAGAACCAGCTTGTCCGCCAACAATCGATAATAATAATGACGTTGCTCGTTCAATCGCTTTACCAGCCAATGCAGGATCAACACCCCGTTCAAAACGGTGAGATGAGTCGGTATGTAAACCGTGACGACGAGCACGACCAGCAATGGCCGTTGGCGTAAAGAAGGCAGACTCTAAAAACAAATGTTGAGTCTCATCACTAACACTTGAAGCTTCTCCGCCCATGATACCGGCTAAAGCCAATGTCGATGAATCATCAGTAATCGCTAACGTTTTACCGGTAATACGCATTTCTTGGCCATCAAGTAACGTAAGTTGATCACCCGGTGTCGCCATCTTAACGTTGATACCACCATCGATTTTATCTAAATCAAAAGCATGCATTGGCTGACCTAACTCCAACATGACATAGTTCGTCACATCAACAACCGGGCTAATACTACGTAAACCACTACGGCGTAATTTCTCTTGCATCCATAATGGTGTGTCAGTTTTAACATTAACGTTTTCGATCACCCGACCCAAATAACGCGGACAGGCAACAGAATCACTAACAACAATTGGCAACTGCTTCTGGCTGTTAATCTCGACTTTATCTTCAGGCCACTGGGTTAAATCACAGCCGGTTAACACACCCACTTCACGGGCGATACCAGCAATGCCTAAACAATCACTCCGGTTCGGCGTTAAATCAACATCAATCGACAAGTCATCTAAGTCTAAATAATCTCTAATATCAGTACCAACCGGCGCATCATTTGCTAATTCCATCAAGCCATCGATATTATCGACCATACCCAACTCTTTAGCAGAACACAGCATGCCAAAAGAGGGTACGCCACGAAGCTTGGCTTTCTTGATTTTAAAATTGCCTGGCAACACAGCACCGACAACGGCAACAGGAATTTTTAAGTCTTGGCGTACATTCGATGCACCACAGACAATAGACAGCAATTCATCGCCATTCACATTGACTTGGCAGCAACGCAATTTGTCGGCATCAGGATGTGCTTCTACCGAGACTACTTGCCCGACCACAACACCACTAAAATCACCCGCAACAGGCTCAGTACCATCAACCTCAAGACCGGCTAGCGTTAATTGTGCCACCAAATCGTCACTTGATAATGTTGGATTGACCCACTCACGTAACCATTTTTCACTAAATTTCATCGTGATATCCCAAGCCTAATTAAACTGACGTAAAAAACGCAGGTCATTCTCAAAGAAAAGACGTAAATCATTGACGCCATAACGTAACATCGCCAAGCGCTCTACGCCCATACCAAAGGCAAGGCCAAGATACTTCTCGCTGTCTATACCCACGTGTTTAAACACTTCGGGATGTACCATGCCACAGCCGAGTACTTCCAGCCAACCAGTATGACTACAGACACGACAACCTTTACCATCGCACATCACGCACTCAATATCGGCTTCTGCTGAAGGTTCAGTGAAAGGAAAGTAAGACGGTCTAAAACGGACGTTTAAATCTTTTTCGAAAAAGGCTTTTAAGAAGTCAGCCAAAATACCTTTTAAATCAGTAAAACTGACATGCTCATCAACCATCAATCCTTCAACTTGGTGGAACATGGGCGTATGCGTTAAATCTGAATCACAACGATAGACACGGCCCGGAGCAATGACACGCAATGGTGGTGCTTGTTCTTCCATCACACGGACTTGAACCGGTGAGGTATGTGTTCTTAACAAAGTCTCAGCATTAAAATAAAATGTATCGTGCATAGCACGTGCTGGATGATGTTCTGGAATATTCAATGCCGTGAAATTGTGGGTACTGTCTTCCACTTCTGGGCCTTCAGCGACTTGGAAACCGATGTGCTGGAAATACTGTTCAATACGTTGCAAAGTGCGCGTGACAGGATGTAAACCACCTGTTTCTTCACCACGACCAGGTAAGCTAACATCGATTTTCTCAGCTTCTAAAGCCGCATTCATTGCTGCCTCAGCCAATGCTTTAAAACGGACATCAATCAGACCAACTACTTCTTGCTTAGCCAGGTTGACAGACTTACCGATCACGGGACGTTGTTCAACACTGACGTCACCCAGCTCTTTTAAATAAGCCGTGATTTTGCCTTTCTTACCAAGATATTCAATTCGAACGGCTTCTAATTGCGACTTCTCTTCAGACGCATCAATCGCTGTTCTAGCTTGTGCAGCTATCTCGTTCAAGGCTTCTAACTTATCATCCAGCTCAGCCATAATCTCACCCATATTCTTCAGAAATAAAAAGGGGCCGTCAACGGCCCCTTTCTTTTAACAAAACTGATTTATTGTTCTACGCGAACAATAATATTAGTCTGCTAATGCAGCCTTCGCTTTTTCAGCAACAGCTGTAAAGGCTGCCATGTCATTCATAGCAAGATCAGCCAGCAATTTACGATCGATTTCAATCGCTGCTTTTTTCAAGCCATCAATCAATTTACTGTATGACAGTCCACATTCACGTGCACCAGCATTGATACGGGCAATCCATAAAGAACGGAATACACGTTTTTTCTGACGACGATCACGATAAGCGTATTGACCTGCTTTTGTGACAGCTTGAACTGCTACGCGATAGACGTTTTTACGACGACCGCTATAACCCTTAGCTTGTTTGATAACTTTTTTATGGCGCGCATGTGCTGTTACGCCGCGTTTTACTCTAGGCATGGTTTAATTCCTTAAATTATAGATTAGGCAACATTTTACGGACAGACATATGATCGGCTTTACAAACCATCAATATTGAACGCAATTGGCGTTTCCGCTTAGTGCTTTTCTTGGTAAGGATATGACTAGTGAACGCTTGTGAACGCTTAAATTTACCACTACCGGTCAATTTAAAGCGCTTAGCAGCACCTCTATGTGTTTTTAATTTTGGCATTTCGAACTCCGCATTCGTTGTTTTCAATTAATGTTATTTTTTACTGGGCGCTAAAACCATAATCATTTGTCGTCCTTCTTTCTTAGGATGTTGCTCAATGACTGACAATTCCTTTAGATCTTCGGCTACTCTTACGAGTAACTTCAATCCAAGGTCTTGATGTGCCATTTCGCGTCCACGAAAACGAAGACTGACTTTGGTTTTATTCCCCTCTTCAAGGAAACGTGTCAGGTTGCGTAGTTTTACCCGATAATCCCCTTCTTCTGTCCCTGGTCTAAATTTAACTTCCTTTACTTGTATCTGTTTCTGCTTTTTCTTAGCAATTTGCTTTTGCTTATTAGCTTCAAACACATACTTGCCGTAATCCATAATACGGCACACCGGTGGCGATGCCTGTGCAGATATCTCCACCAAATCTAAATCTGCTTCTTCTGCAAGCTCGATGGCCTTTGCTAACGGAACAATACCTACTTGTTCACCATCAGCGCCGGTTAGACGTACTTCTCTGGCTGTGATTTCTCCATTCAGCCGTTTTTCATCAGTAGCGATCTTTTTAATCCTCTAAAATAATTCGACCGCGACCAGCAACGTCTTTTTGTAAGGTTTGCGCGAATTCATCAAGTGTCATGACACCTAAATCTTCACCCTTGCGAGTACGTACTGCCACGGCGTTGTCCTGCGCTTCACGATCCCCGACTACTAAGAGATAAGGAACCCGGCGCAATGTGTGCTCGCGTATTTTAAAGCCTATCTTCTCATTTCTCAAGTCTATATCGGCTCTAAACCCTTTATTTTTCAATTCTTTTGTAATTTTCTTGGCATATTCGGCTTGATGTTCACTAATTCCCATCACCACAACTTGACGTGGAGCCAGCCAAGTTGGAAAAGCGCCCGCATATTCTTCAATCAAAATACCAATGAAACGCTCAAGTGATCCTAAGATGGCACGGTGTAACATCACAGGGACTTGTTTGCTGCCATCATCGGCAACATACTTCGCATCCAAACGATCCGGCATCGAGAAATCGACCTGAATCGTACCGCACTGCCACACTCGGCCTAGACAATCCTTAAGTGAGAATTCAATCTTAGGGCCATAGAAAGCCCCTTCACCCGGTTGAAGATCCCACTCTAAACCTTTGTTATTGAGTGCTTGTTCAAGTGCATGCTCCGCCTTATCCCAAACCTCATCACTCCCCACTCTGTTTTCAGGGCGAGTCGATAACTTCACGATAATGTCATTAAAGCCAAAATCAGCATAGACGTCTTGCAATAAATCCATAAAAGTCGAGACTTCATCTTGAATTTGGTCTTCAGTACAGAAGATATGCGCATCATCTTGGGTGAAACCGCGTAAACGCATCAAACCATGCAAGGTACCTGAAGGCTCATTACGGTGGCATGAACCAAACTCTGCCATGCGTAAAGGCAAGTCACGGTAACTCTTCTGACCTTGATTAAAGATCTGCACATGACATGGGCAATTCATTGGTTTCACTGCGTAATCACGGTTTTCAGAATGGGTACTAAAAATCATGTCACCAAATTTATCCCAGTGACCTGATTTTTCCCATAAAGTCCGATCCACAACTTGTGGTGTTCTGACTTCTTGATAGCCATTGTTTTGTAAAACATCGCGAATATAGTTTTCAACTTCACGATAAATCCGCCAGCCATTGTCATGCCAAAAGATCATGCCAGAGGCTTCTTCTTGCAAATGGAACAAATCTAAAGTTTTACCAATCTTACGGTGATCACGTTTTTCCGCTTCTTCTAAGCGATCGATATATTGCCTTAATGCTTTCTTATCGGACCATGCAGTGCCATAAACACGTTGCAGCATCTCATTATCAGAATTACCACGCCAATAGGCGCCTGCTAGCTTCATCAACTTAAAGGCTTTTAACTTACCGGTACTAGGGACATGGGGTCCACGACACAAATCAATAAAGTCACCCTGACCATATAAGGATAAGGTTTCACCTTTTGGGATGTCTTCTAGGATTTCCGCCTTATAGGCTTCACCCATGGCACGGAATTTTTCAATACCAGCTTCACGAGAAATCTCTTCGCGAACAACAGGAATATCCTGTTTCACTAATTCAGCCATCCGTTTTTCGATTTTGGTTAAATCTTCTGGGGTAAAACCAGGTGCATAAGCAAAGTCATAATAGAACCCATCTTCGATAACAGGACCGATTGTGACTTGCGCTTCAGGAAACAATTGCTTCACAGCTTGCGCCATCAAATGCGATGTTGAATGACGGATAATATCCAAGCCTTCTTCATCACGCTCAGTGATAATCGCAATATCAGCATCTTGTTCGATCAAATAATTGGTATCAACCAACTCACCATTGACTTTACCAGCCAACGCAGCACGGGCTAAGCCAGCACCAATATCAAAGGCAACATCGTGAATAGAAACAGGGTGATCAAACTGGCGTTGATTGCCATCAGGGAGTGTTACAGAAATCATGTGAAATTCTCTCTGGTTGTGGCCGATACAAAGGGCCTTAAAAACCAAAAAAGCACCATTACTAGAATAATGAGTGCTTTCTATATATTGGTAGGCACGAGTGGATTCGAACCACCGACCCCTACCATGTCAAGGTAGTGCTCTAACCAACTGAGCTACGCGCCTGCCGTTAAGCGATGGAATTATACAGAGCTGGTTATTTAACGCAAGGATTTGATAATAATCCGCTGTCTTCACAAACAATTTGGCTAAAATAATCTGTCCTTTTTTCCTTCTATTTTTGCTCATTGTTTATTTAGAAATATATGACTAGTGAATTTACTATAATCTTCAGGATATCGAGCAACAGTCAAGTTATTTGGTAAGTCGCTATTAGATAGACAACTAAATCGTTTACCACCAGAAAATGGTTGCCACGTATTCATTACCCTCTTCCCCCCATAATAATAATGACTCTTTTCTCCCAATACTCTTTCAGTATCATTATCAAAAACTTGAAATAGCCTATTGCGTATATTTAAGAAAGAACCCAAAACTGGGAAGTTGTCGACTGTACGGTATTCGTATTTAGTTTCAAAAAATGCCTCATCAAATTTCCCTCTACCCGTGTAAAATTTTGGGCTACCGGAAAGACTCCAATATTCGACACCTAACTCTACTGTGTCATAAATATGAATACCTGCATCTGTCTTACATAGGTAATGAAAATAGGCTCGACCTAATATCACATCCCAACCTACCGGCAAATAAAATAAGAAAGCCAATAATAAAAACCGCCGCCACTTATGCTGACCCTAATAGCTTTTCATCAATTTATATAGAACCACTACGGCAAAAATGAAATAGATGGGCATTAAAAAAATCATGACCGATCTATCCCTAGTAATGATGTCTTTTTCATGGAATCACTTCCTTGTTGACCCTTCCCGGCCCGCTATATTCAATTTCACTTCTTGCCATCCTTAGCTATAAAAACAAACTCGATATTGATTATTAAGCCGACTCGGGGCCCAGGGCCACAGAACGAATATGCTGAATCTCATTACGCATCGCTGCTGCTTCTTCAAACTCTAAATTCTGAGCATGACGATACATCGCTTTTTCCATTTGTTGAAGTCGTTTTGCTAATTGCTTCGGCGTTAAAGCCGCATATTTCGCTTGTTCTTCTGCCACTTTAGTAATGTATTGATGCTGTTCTCTGTCTTCTGTTTGCTTATCATCAATACTATTTCGAATCGATTTTTTAACACCAACGGGGGTAATGCCATTGGCCTT
>JABGUA010000122.1 GCA_018646825.1 Piscirickettsiaceae bacterium | reverse complement strand
ATCTAAGGCAAGAATATTCATTAATTTGACGTCATTATTTACTTAAAATCTAATAGGCTCGCTATTATAGGCTAATCACTGAAAAACACGATTTCAAATTCATAATACAAGTAGAAAATACTATATATAAATAGAATACAAGAACTTAGTGTTAAAAACTAACCTAGTCTCTAATTCCTTCAACTGACAATGTCAGATAAACATCATTAGATTTTTCGCCCAACATGCTAATACTAATACCATAATCAGTAAGCTTGAATTGTGCCTCACCGACAAACCCACGGCGATACCCCGTCCAAGGATCATAACCATGCCCGACAGGTGTGACAGCAATTTCTAACGGTTTGCTGATGCCACGCAGCGTGAAGTCACCAATTAAAATAGCCGTACCATCAGCATTCTCTGTAAATGATGTGGAGATAAATGTCGCTTTCGGAAATTCCTTCGCATCAAGATAGGCTTCCCCTCTCAAATGTTTATCACGTTCTGCATGATTAGTATCGACACTCCCTGTCTCAATAGTGACGGATACGTCTGACGCAGCAGGATTACTTTCATCGTAGCTAAAGCGACCAGAAAAGCGGTTAAAGCGCCCACTCATCCAACTAAACCCTAAATGCTGAATACGAAAATCAATAAAAGCATGCATCCCTTTAATATCAAAATCATATTCATCTGCCGTCACAGTCATTGGTGACAACAACAAACAAAACAATAAATACCCACCTAATTTCATTTCAGCTTCCCCTTTTACCCAACATTCGTATTAATACACTATCTTTATCAAAAAAATGGTGTTTTAAGGCTGCAAGAATATGCAAACTCACCAAACCCATTAAAAAATAGGCTCCATAACAATGAAAATCACCAAACAATTGCATCACGTTATCACCCAGCAGCATCAAAGCTGGCAAACTAAACCAGTCAAAAACAATCACCCCTTGTCCTAAGCCCGTGACCATAAAGTAACCAGTCAAAATAATTAAATAAGTCATGAACAATAATAAAAAGTGCATCAATGCTGACAGTCGAGCCTGCCAACTGCCCGGTGCTAGCAATGGGACAACCTTAACACGATAAAATTGCCAGCAGCCTTGCCAAATTAGCAACCCAAATAAAACGACACCAAACCCTTTATGCCACCAAGGACCATCATAATACCAAGGATCATAATAATTTAAGTCGACCATCCAAATACCCAAAAAAAACAGCACCAATACTAATAATGCTATCCCCCAATGGAGTATAATAGTCAGCCAAGATAAATCAGTTTTTTTATCCATTTTTTGTCGCATTGTGCCCCGCATGGTCAATAAAAAAACAACTGCTAAAACTAGGTACAGTCGTGTACTTTGTCATAAACTAGGCTAAAAAAGAGAGCCTCATCACATTTTTGACTATAACAAACGATTATTATCATACCCGTAGTAATTCAACATAAATAACTTAGGTTACAAGTAAAGGTAAAATCATGGTGGCGGACGATAAAGTGATCCTCTTTGGTCAACATAACAACCAAAATGTTGCATTGTCTTCAGCAGCGCAACAAGCAATCAAAGTATGTCGGGAGTCTTTACTAACCGGCCTACCAAAAAGCTTTGCCTTCTTTGATGGCTTAGATGATGCCTTATTTGATCTAGCAGACAAGGCTGAAAGTAATCAAAAACAAGAAGAATACTTTACCGCCATGCGGCAAATTCGTCTGGTACAAAATGACATCAAGAAAAAATTTACTCAAAGTATTGTCAATGACTTTGATAACTTCTGAAAAAAACCAGCGGCAAAAAGCTATCCCCGACTAGAAACTAATAACGACAAGAACCTAGACATTAACGAAAGTGAACTCAGTTTATTACAAAATGCTGATTTAGGAGAAGACATTGCTATCAAACGTATTAGTGGTCGCAGTCAATCTGTTTGTGGCAACGAAATAGGCAAGCTCACTACACGTTTTGCCCACATGCTAAGTATTGAAAGCGAAGCAAAACTCGATAACCCGCTTGATTCAGACAATGTTATTAAGCACCTCAAAGAGGTTATTTCGCCCCTACCCGTCAATATCCCGATTAAGCTCGTTATTTATAAACAATATGAGAAACAAGCAGTTGATAATTTGCTACAACTGTACCAAACACTTAACAAACTGCTCGTTGAAAATGGCATATTACCAAAAATTCCATATAAAACACGGACAGCAAAAACAGCTGCCGATCGAGCTAATAACAACCT
>JABGUA010000160.1 GCA_018646825.1 Piscirickettsiaceae bacterium | reverse complement strand
GAATGGTAAAGCTGACTTGTTTATAGACCGCCTTAATATTCAATACCAAAGTGATGACTTACGTTTTAAACTAGGCAGGCAGCCAATAAATTCTGCGACCACTTTCTATTTTACCCCCAATGATTTCTTTGCCCCTTTTGCTGCGCAAGCCTTTTTTAGGACTTATAAACCCGGTGTTGATGCAGCGCGATTAGATTGGCAATGGAGTGACTACTCTCAATTATCGTTAGTTAGTGTGTTAGATTATGAATTAGATTTGAAACAACCGACGGGCTGGCAGACATCACCGGATTGGTCAGAGACCGCTTATTTACTGCGAGCATCAACACTGACAGATAATTTTGAGTTTGGGTTAGTGGCTGCTACCATTTCTGGCGATGATATTATTGGCTTTGATTTTCAGGGCGAAGTGTTTGATTGGTTTGGCTTGCGAGGGGAAGGGCACCTGCGTTTTGCCGATGAAGCCAATATAGACCGTGATGCCCAGTTTTCTTTAGCGATTGATAAACGTTGGCAAAATACATTGACGTTGCGACTAGAGCATTTTTATCAACGCTCAGGAGCCAAGAATAGTGATGACTATCAGCTTATCTCTTTAGCTGGCAGAAATAATTTTTATTTGGCGAGAAATTATACCGCCGTCGGTGCCAATTATGAATTCACGCCATTATGGTTTGGAGATGCGGTTTGGCTGTTTAATCACCAAGATACATCTAAACTATTAGCGTTGTATTCAACGTATTCATTATCTGATGAATCTGAGTTATCGATGGGGATTAATATTCCAATTGGAAAGCAGCCAGAATTTGGACGGTTAAAGACTGAGTTTGGTAGTTTCCCTCATTCAGTGACGATGGAATATCGGGTTTATTTTTGATTCGGAAAAATTCGAATGCTAAGTTTAAATTTGTTGGCGGGTAGGAATCATTTTTAGTTAATAGATTAAGGATGATAATGGCAGTAGAAAAAAGGATTATGGGATTGTATTTTTAATATTTATTATGGAGTTGGTTCAGTCAACCTGGGCGATTTTTTTTAGGACAAGTTTTTCAGGACAATGTGCTGCTGGTTGAACAACAATGGAGAGTAGTTTAATTTTTTTGCGTTTGTTCTAGTGTCAATAGACCTTGTTTAGCCTGTAATCCCCCTGCATAACCGACAAGCTTTCCATTAGAGCCAATAATGCGATGGCATGGAATAATAATTGAGAGGGCGTTGGCGGCGTTGGCATTGGCAACTGCTCTTACTGCACTGTCTTGGCCTAATTTTTTGGCAAGATCTAGATAGCTTATAGATTGACCATATGGAATGGTTTTGAGCGTGTGCCAGACTTGTTTTTGGAACTCTGTACCTGCCAAGATAATAGGGATTTTAAATTCAGTTCTATGTCCGCTGAAATATTCATCGAGTTGTTTTGCTGTCGTGTGTAAGAGGCTATTGCTACCCTAGAATAGGATCCTTTTAAATGTTTGTTCAGTCGTCTTTCAACAGCGGCTTTGTTCTTTTTGTCCCGCCAGTTACACAAGCAGAGCTGATTGTTGAATGATCCTAGAATCAGGTCTCCGACAGGTGAATGGTAAAGTTGCGTAGTAATCATTGTCATGGCGTTGACGATAACATTTAGTGATTGCTTTGGTCAGTTAACATTACTTATAATGTGGTTTTATATTTCAACGGGATGATGATGGAAGTCACAGCGGTGCCTTTTGCCGAACATAATGGTATTGTCGTTGATAGTGCTGGTGGATTGTCTTTACCCTTTCAAGGTACGGTACAAAATCACCTTTCGCGTGTGCATGCCGGGGCGCAATTCTTATTAGCCGAGAGTGCGGGCGGCTATTATTTGTTGACTGCTTTTCCAGATTTGGCTGGACGAGTGTTGCCTTTGTTGCGTGAATCGAAAATTAAGTATATTCAGCAAGCGGAAGGAGATTTGTTTTCAAAAGTCGTTGTGCTTGATGCGGCAGTGGATAAATTTCTACAGACTTTGAGGAAACGCGGTCGTGCGGTGATTAATGTGGCTGTTGAGGTGATGGACGTGAGTAATGAGGTCACGTGTCGTGGCCAGTTTAAATGGTTCGTGCAGTTAATGGATTAAATAATCTAGATCATATCAAACATGACTTGATGGCCTGCTTTGAAATGTTTTTTAGCATATTCTGCGAGCCAGTTAAGATCAACGGTTTTGCTCTTCACCGTTTGAGATTTTGCATGATAGTAAGCGAACATGAATGTTTCATCTTCAGTTTGTAACCATTTTTCTGTTTTTGTTTGGACAGGGATAGATTCGCGTCGGAAAACCTCTTCAAAGACACCATCGACAATTAGATCGAAACTGTTTTCATCGATTTTATTTGTTATGGCGTAACCTCGGCATGAACCTAAAATAGCGCCTGTTATCTCATGGCTGGTTTGCATGCCAACAGGTACGTTGCCGAGCTCGTCTTTTAATGTCTTAAAGCAATTTGAAAAAGCGTTAAGTAAATAGTGTTTATGTTGATTGTTTCTGAAAAATTTAAACATGGCTCTCTATTATGTAGTGTGGCGTACCTCAAAAGCGGCATCAAAATGTGCCTTTGCATAAGTTTGTAGCCATGCCAGATCAATGTCGCGCGAGGCTTTCTCTTTTGCTTGGTAATATGATTCCATAAATACGGCATCGGCTTCCGTTAACCAGGTCTCAGTTCTGGTTTGAACGTCTATAGAGTCTTGTCGAAAAATCTCTTCAAACACAGCATCTACGATACTGGCAAAACCTTTTTCGGAGAGCTTGACTGTTTCAGCATAGCCGCGACATGTACCTAGAATGGCACCATTAACATAGCGATCCTTTTGCATCGGGATAGGGACGTTATCAAAGATGCTTTTGAGCGGGTCGAAGCAGTCTGAAAATGCTTGTTTTAATTTTCCTTTATGCACGATGACTTCAAACATAAGTGCTGTCCTCTCTAGATTTTAATATCAGTTATAGGTGTTGGCCAAGTGTACTGGCTTTTTCAAAATGCGTCTGTACATATTGACTAAGCCAATCTAGATTTAGTTCAACTTCGGCTATTGCTTTTGCATGATAGTATGCGGCCATAAAGTCGGCGTCTTCATTATTCAACCATGCTTGTGCTGTGGTTTGCATATCGAGAGATTCGCTACGAAATACTTCTTCAAAGGCATTGTCGATGAGTTTGTTGACGACACTTTCTCTGAGCTTATGCTTAATCGCATAGCCTCGGCATGTACCTAGAATCGCCCCGGAAATATAGGGGCTTTGACGGGCGTCTGGGTGGATATTTCCTAAGTCGCTTCTTATAGGGTCTAAGCAAACAGAAAAGGCTTCTAAAAGTATGGGTTTATGTATGGCAGCTGTGAACATATTTAATATTTAAAGCATTAGGCCCGTGGCTTGTTCGAAGTTGTCTTTAGCAAAGTCAGTTAACCAAGTAAGATTAAGTTCTGTAGATGTTTTATCTTTTGCATTGGCATAAGCTTGGTTGAAGGCTTCGTTATTTTCATTTTTCCAAGTATCAACACGATTCTGGACGTTGATCGATTCTAATCGATAAATTTCTTCGAAGACAGCGTCGGCAATCAGTAAAAGGTCACTGGGTTTTGTTACATTTTGAGATTGTGAATAGGTGTTGCAGACGCCTAGAATTGCGCCGTTGATAGCCGGATCAGTCTGCATTGGAATAGGCACATTGCCTAATTCGTCGATAAGTGGCCAAAAACAAGTTGCAAATGCTTGTTCTAGTTTCTTTTTATGTTTCCCAAGACCTATGCCAAACATATGTGTCCTCTTTCGTATTCATTTGTTATTGATGGAGTAAGAATATACACCAGTCATTGAAGAATTAAAGTGTTTTTTATATTTGATGTTATTGTTTAGCTGTCAAAGGTTTTACTGCGAAGAGACTTGGTTTTACTACGATGTTGTTTATTGTCTAAGCGTTTTTTGATGGCACTTTTACGTGGTTTTGTGGCTCGCCTTATCTTATTAATTTTGGTATGTTTTAGAATAAGTTGTTGAAGTCGTGCTATAGCAACCTGGCGGTTCTTTTCTTGGGTTCTCCATTGTTGGGCCTTGATAACAATACAGCCTTCTTTGGTAATACGGGTATCAGACGACGCTAAGAGACGCTGTTTGATGTGTTCAGGCAAAGATGCTTTTTTTATGTCAAAACGAAGGTGTATGGCTGAGGATACTTTATTGACATTTTGGCCGCCAGCACCTTGTGCACGAATTGCTGTTAGGCTGATCTCATGGTCTGGGATAATGATGTTTTGGCTAATTGTTAGCATGTTGGGATTCCTGGTGACAGTGTCACACTACTGGCATCGATCATACGTGATATAGCAAAAAAATTGTCTAGGTGATTGTGCTTAGTGCAGATCTTTGCAATGTCATACACAAGACCTGTTTTAGCTCTATAATAAAAAGCAAAATTACATTTTAAAAATGTTGGGAAATAGGATGGGACACACTATTAAATTTGTTGTCAGTATCGTATTTGTGGTGTTTATTGCTGCATTTTATGCTTTATTGAATATTGATTTGAATGATTATAAACACCAAATTGAAACGGCAACAGCAGAGGCAACTGGGCGGCAATTAGAGCTCGAAGGGGATGTGTCGATTGCATGGTCATTGATACCGACATTGGTAATTGAGGATGCCCGTTTTTCCAATGCAAAATGGGCATCGGAACCCGAGATGTTTTCCTTAGATAAATTCGAAGTTCGACTCGCGTTATATCCATTATTAAAACGTGAAATTCAAGTGACAAAAGTTTTATTACACGGCCCAAGTATTTTAATTGAGACCAATAAAAAAGGGGTGGGGAATTGGGTGTTTGACACTGTCTCTGTCCCCGAGCCCGAAGCAGAGCAACCTGATATAGAAGCGGTATCGTCAATTCAATCTGTCATTGTGCATGAGTTAGATATTGAGCAAGCGAAGATAGACTATATCGATGGTGTGACTGGTGATAAAAAGCAGTTTTTGATAGAGAAGCTATCTGTGAATGTTGCTGATTTAGTTTCACCAATAGATGTCTTTTTAAAAGCGGTGATTGATGATATTCCTATGGCTCTTGATGGCCAGGTCGGCGGTGTCTCGGCTTTGCTGGAGAATACCAATTCGTCAGTGGCTTTAAAGTTAGATGTGGGTGATGTTGATATAGCATTAAACGGTAATATTGCTAAACCACATGAGGGAAAAGGGGCAGCCTTAGCGATTGAATTGAAGACAAAGGACTCGGCATTATCAACTTTATCCGGTAGTGAATTGCCTGCTTTTGGCGATTTAGTCATTAAGGGTGATATCGGGACCGATCTGGTGAGTGATGCGTTAACTCTGGATTTGTCAGCTGTGATGGATGATCTTGATTTGTTACTTAAAGGCCAGGTTGCAAAGCCACAAGAGGGGAAGGGTGTTGCAATGGATGTCGATCTGAAGACGGACTCAGCAATGTTGTCGCTATTGTCAGGGTCTGATATTCCCCCCTTAGGTAATATTTCGCTGAAAGGTCAGGTGAAAAACGATTTGAAAACTGATGCGATTACTTTGGATATGGCAGCGTTGGCAGATGGGTTGAATGTGTACGTGAAAGGCCGTGTTTCCCAATCTAAAAAGGGTGACGGTATTGCGCTTGATTTGAAAGTGGATACGAACTCCTCGACGCTCGGAGTCTTATCCGGTAGTGAATTCCCTCCTGTAGGTGAGGTGACACTGTCAGGTGCTTTGTCTGGCGATACTGATGTTTATCAGTTTAATAGCCTTGTGTTAAATGCTGGTAAAACAGACTTGAGGGGTGATATTCGTGCTTCATTAGCGGGTGATAAGCCTAATATCACTGCGACATTTGTTTCTCAAAACATTGATTTGATGCCGTTAGAAGAGATGGAGAAAGCTCCTGAACCTGAGTCTCAATCTGGACGTCTTTTTTCTGATGAGCCGCTTGTGCTTGAGGCACTGAGACAGTTTGATGTGAAGGTCGATATCAAAGTTAAAACGCTAGAAAGTGCGAGTGTTCGATTGGACAAGATCAATGTCGGTATTGACTTGCAAAATGGTCATTTGAAGGTCACGCCTTTACGTGCTGATTTTGCGGGAAGTGAGCTTACAGGTCATCTAGACTTGAATGCTCAGAACGAGGTGACAGTACTAGATACAAAAATGCAGGTTAATGGTTTCAAATTAGCAGGTATTAAGGCACTAGAAGACAGTATCTCAGGTGGTAATACCGATGTCTATTTTCAGGCCAAAGGTCAAGGCTTGTCCGTGAGGCAGATAATGGCTGGGTTGGATGGTAAGGCGATTGTCAAAGTGGGTGAAAGTCAAATTTCCGATGGGACTTTAGATTTGTTGGGGGCTGATTTTTTCGCGGAATTGGTGGGTATGTTAAACCCATTTTCGAAACAAAAGAAAGGGACCGAATTGGCTTGTGCTGTGGTTAATTTTAATATTAGTGATGGTATCGCGACGGCTAAAAAAGGGATTGCTGTACAGACGGCTAAATTAAATATCGTTGGTGATGGCACAGTGAATTTAAAAAATGAAAAGATAAAAATCGGCATTAAACCTGAGGCTAGGACAGGTATAGGTGTCAATATTAGCCAACTGGCGGGTTTAGTAGAAGTAGGCGGAACATTGGCAAACCCTGCTGCAGAAGTCGATGAAGCAGCTGTACTGGCTGCTGGTGTGTCTGGTGCTGCAGCGGTGGCGACAGGGGGGTTGTCGGTCGTGGCGCAAGGCTTGGCTAATAGAGGAACAGCAGATGCCAACCCATGTAAAACAGCATTAGGACTGGAATAGTTGGCTTTTTATGGCCTTAGTAAATCGATGACGGGTTGTGTCTTTGGTTTAGTACCTCGCCATATTAGAAATGATTCAGCGGCTTGTTCTATCAACATACCTAATCCATCACTTGTTTGAGCTGCTTGGTGTTTTTTTGCCCATTGAATGAATGCTGTATCGCTATCGCTGTACATCATGTCATAGCAAATAGTTTGTTTTGAGATTGTAGTTTCAGGTATAGGGGGCACATCTCCCTGAAGGCTGGCGGAAGTGGCATTAATAATAATATCGAATGGACCTGAGACTTGTTCAAACTCAGAGGCCGAGATGACATCACTAGTGAATAAGGTGGTTAAATCATGGGCTTTGCTGACAGTGCGATTAGCAATAATTAATTCTGCTGGATTGTGATTTAGCAATGGCTGAATTACCCCTCTTGCTGCACCGCCTGCGCCGAGCAGAAGGATACGCTTATTTGTGAGCTCAATACCATGGTTTTGTATCAGATCTTGGCAGAGGCCAAGGCCATCTGTGTTGTCACCATAGCGGCTGCCATCCTCATTAAAAATGATGGTGTTGACAGCACCAGCGAGTGTTGCATGTTCGCTTTTTTCGGTAAGTATTTGCCAAACTTGCTCTTTGAAAGGAACGGTGACGTTCAAGCCTTTAAAGCCTTCATTCTGCAACCTTTCTAAGCCTGACTCTAAGCCATTAAGCGGAATTAACTCCGCGCTGTAAGTGAGTGAATGGCCGAGTTGTTTTGCAAAGGCGTGATGGATTAGTGGAGATTTGCTATGGGAAATAGGATTACCAATAACCGCATATTTATCCATCATTTACTGTTCGCTAATTGTTGAGCAACGTCTTTTGCAAAGTAGGTCAAAATACCATCAGCACCGGCACGTTTGAAAGCGAGTAAACTTTCCATGACGGTGGCTTGTTCATCTAGCCAACCGTTTTGAGCCGCTGCTTTCAACATGGCATATTCGCCACTGACTTGATAGACGAAGGTTGGTTTTTGGAAAGTGTCTTTAACCCGGCGCAGAATATCAAGGTAAGGCATGCCAGGTTTAACCATAATCATATCCGCGCCTTCATTGATGTCGAGAGCGACTTCATGAAGTGCTTCATTACTATTCGCCGGGTCCATTTGGTAGCTGTATTTGTTGCCGCCACCGAGGTTGCCTGCCGAACCCACCGCATCGCGGAATGGGCCGTAAAAACTTGATGCGTATTTAGCTGAGTAGGCGAGAATCCGGGTGTGAATATGTCCTTGTGTTTCTAAGGCTTGTCGAATTGCGCCAATACGGCCATCCATCATGTCTGATGGGGCAACAATATCGACGCCAGCCTCGGCATGTGAAAGAGCTTGTTTGATTAAGACCTCGACTGTTTCATCATTGACAATATAGCCAGTGTCATCGATGAGACCATCTTGACCATGGGTTGTGAAAGGATCCAAAGCGACATCAGTGATAACGCCTAACTCGGGGAATTCAGCTTTTAATGCGCGGACCGTGCGCTGTGCTAACCCTTCAGGATTGTATGCTTCACGGGCATCGAGGGTTTTGACGTCATCTGGTGTGACAGGGAATAAAGCAATCGCGGGAATACCAAGTTTATGAATAATTTCAGCTTCTTTGAGTAGCAGATCAATGCTTAGACGATACACGCCAGGCATAGAGCTGATAGCTTGCTTTTGTTGCTGTCCTTCAAGGACAAAGCAAGGATAAATTAAGTCATGGGCAGTGAGTGTATTTTCACGCATGAGGTCACGAGAAAAGGCATCTTTTCTCATGCGTCGAGGTCGTTGTATTGGAAAACCGCTGTTGATAAAAGGCTTAGTCACAATGATTCCTTACGTTGAGTTGTGCCAATTTTAGCAAACTTTGCTATATTTCATGGAAAATATCATCACTATTATTAAGGAGTGGCATGAAGAGCCAAATTGGTGTTGTACAAATGAATTCTTCTGACCGACTTGTCGATAACGTGGCTTTTGCAAAAGCCCAAATTGAGCAAGCGGCCGATCAGGGCATAGACTTGGTTAGTTTCCCTGAAACATTTGTTTATGTCGGTCAAAACCATCATGAAAAACATCAGGTCGCGCAGACGCTGGATGGGGAACTGGTGCAGACCTTTCGTGATTTAGCGAAGCAGCATGATTTGTCTATATTATTGGGCAGTATTTATGAGAAAACGCCTGATGATGATAGTCGGCTATATAACACGTCGATTTTGATTAACCGTCAAGGCGAGTTGAATGGGGTGTATCGTAAAATTCATATGTGTGATGCGCCGACGCTGGGCTACAATGAATCAGTGGGAATAAAACCGGGCAATATTCCTGTTGTTGTTGAACATAAAATAGGTATGTTGGGCTTGAGCGTTTGTTATGACTTACGTTTCCCCGAGTTGTATCGACATTTAACGGAAAAAGGTGCGGAAGTGATTTTCGTGCCTTCAGCATTCTTTTTGTACACAGGAAAACACCATTGGTTGCCATTGTTAACTGCGCGTGCAATAGAAAATCAAGTCTATATTGTGGCGCCAAACCAATGGGGTAAGCATCATGAGGGTCGCACTTCTTATGGTAGCAGTGTGATTACTGATCCTTGGGGTAGTGTGATTTGTTGCGCGCCAGAGCGGCCGGGTATGGTCTCAGCAACGCTCGATTTGGGTTATTTGCGTGAGGTGAGATCCAACATGCCGATACTAGGTCATCGACGACCAGAGATATATCAAGCCAGTTAGTCCGCATAAAATTAAATGCGTTTGCTTCGTCATTAAGACCATTTTTACGTGGACTCGGAGGCCTTTGTTGCGCTAAAATTAGCGGAATTTTGTGTGGGTGAAATGTTCCGTTTCACCCAGTGTTTTTATCCGTTGGAGGTTTCCCTTGCGAACAAGCGCTTTACTCGCTCTTGAAGATGGCACTGTATTTCACGGCGAATCAATTGGTGCTATTGGGCAATCGGTTGGCGAAGTCGTATTTAATACATCGATGACTGGCTATCAGGAAATTCTGACTGACCCTTCTTATTGTCGCCAAATTGTGACGTTAACGTATCCGCATATTGGTAATGTGGGCGTGAATGTCGAGGATGAAGAGTCCAATCAAATTTATGCCAGTGGTTTGATTATTCGTGAGTTATCTCCGGTTGTGAGTAGCTGGCGGAGTGAACAGGCATTAGACAGTTATTTAGAACAGCATAATATTATTGGCCTGGCAGAAATAGATACCCGGGCTTTAACCCGACTCTTACGTGAGAAAGGCGCTATGAAAGGCTGTATTGTCGCCGGTGATAATATTGATGTTGATGCAGCAGTAGCCGCAGCACAAGCCTTTGAAGGGCTGAAAGGCATGGATTTAGCGAAAGTTGTCACGACAAAAGAAAACTATAACTGGGACAGGGGCTGTTGGCATTTGTCAGGTGAAAACAAAGCGACAGACGAACGTTTTCATGTTGTAGCTTATGATTTTGGTGCTAAAAGTAATATTTTAAGAATGTTGGTTGAACGAGGTTGTCGTTTAACTGTCGTTCCGGCTCAGACTTCAGCAACAGATGTATTGGCAATGAATCCGGACGGGGTCTTTTTATCGAATGGTCCGGGTGATCCTGAACCTTGTGATTATGCGATTACTGCTATTCAGCAATTATTAGCCGCTGACTTGCCGATTTTTGGCATTTGCTTGGGTCATCAATTATTGGCATTGGCTTGTGGCGCTAAAACGGTCAAGATGAAGTTTGGTCACCATGGCGCGAATCATCCTGTACAAGAAGGTCTTGCCGGTTTAGTGATGATTACGAGTCAAAATCATGGTTTTGCGGTTGATGAAGATTCGTTACCAGAAGAACTTGAAGCCACGCATAGGTCGTTATTTGATGGGACTTTGCAAGGAATTCATCACAGAACAAAACCGGCGTTTAGTTTTCAGGGACATCCTGAGGCCAGTCCCGGCCCGCAAGATGCGGCGCCCCTCTTCGATCACTTTATTGATCTTTTAGCTCAAGCGACAGGTAAGTAAGACACGATGGCAAAACGTACTGATATACAAAGCATCTTAATTCTGGGTGCAGGCCCGATTGTCATTGGCCAAGCCTGTGAGTTTGATTATTCGGGTGCGCAAGCTTGTAAGGCACTTCGTGAAGAAGGTTATCGGGTTATTTTAGTTAACTCGAATCCAGCGACGATTATGACGGATCCGAATATGGCGGATGCAACTTATATAGAACCCGTGACTTGGCAAGCAGTGAGTAAAATCATTGAAGTAGAGAAACCGGATGCGGTTTTGCCAACGATGGGTGGTCAAACGGCGTTGAACTGCGCGCTAGATTTAGAGCGTGAAGGCGTGTTAGAAAAGTTTGGCGTTGAAATGATCGGTGCCGATAGTGAAGCCATTAATAAAGCCGAAGACCGCGATTTATTTCGTACTGCAATGAAAAAAATTGGCTTGGATATGCCAAAATCAGCCATTGCGCATACGCTTGAAGAAGCTTTGGAAGTACAGAAAGAATTTGGTTACCCAACGATTATTCGTCCTTCTTTTACGATGGGCGGTAGTGGCGGCGGTATTGCTTATAACAAAG
>JABGUA010000158.1 GCA_018646825.1 Piscirickettsiaceae bacterium | reverse complement strand
TAACACAGCAACCCGCTCGATATTCGCTAAACTACTTGTAATTTCAACTGTCACAGATTGGCCATCCGTGATTAACTTAGTGGGCTTACCAACAGCAAACGTCACAGCATTATCCTCAGCGATATCCGCTTGCCCCATCAAGGCCAACAAGACATCTTCCACAGCCTCGGCTGTGAAAGCATCATTCGGCCAGTGTGCTAATACACGTTGTGGTAGCAGCAATCCACTTGTCGCGACCATGGCCAATGTCGTTGCCGAGATAAACTGCTTTAATACTGTCCTTCGCACTAGACGATATGACGATGTCATAATTCTTCCATTAAGACTTTAGTCTCCTCAACTTCTCGTAAACGAGAGTTCAACTTCGCCAGTTGGTATTGATCGCCTCGGGCTGATTTCACTGCCAATTTAAACTGCTCTTCAGATTGTTTAAACCGACCAGCACTGTAATAATATTCCCCTAACCAGCCATGCGCATTGCTCGTTTCACCCATATCACCTTGTGCCTGTGCAAGCAGTTTATACAACTGTGCGGAACCTCGGCCCGCCTCTAACTGCGTCAGTAACAACGTCGAGGCCTTTTCTGGGTTTCGCATTTGCATCAAAACAATAGCCTGCTTTACTGACAAGGCATAATCATTAGGATAAAGCTGTTGATTAACTTGATAGATTTTTAAGGCTTCTGATAAACGTCCACTCGCTTTTTCAATTTCAGCTAAAGCCAATTGATACGTCAATCGTTCTTTATCGTCCGCAATCAAAACATTAATTTCACGGCGTGCCTTTCCATACTCGCCCATTGCAGATAACGCCAGACTATAACCGTAACGTGTCGCAATGGTATTCCTGTTATTCCCTTTCTCAATCACATTGACATAATGCTGCCTCAAATCGATTAAGTTAAGTGTCGTCATTACGCGCAATCTCTCACGCATTAAATAAAACGACAAATCATCACGTACAACTCTATTTTGTGGATAAGTTACTGCCCGACTGCGCGCCTCAGCAATCCGTGACGTTGTCACTGGATGCGTGCGCAAAAACTCAGGTACAGAGCGACCACTATAAAACCGACTCGACTGCTGAAGCCGCTCAAAAAAAGTCGGCATCGCCTGCGCATCGAATCCGGAGCGGACCAAATTCAACATGCCTAAATTATCAGCCTCGGCTTCGTGCGCCCGCGTGTGATCAATTTGAGATTGAACCCCACTTGCTTGCACCACTGTTAATGCCGCTATTCCAGCCTCTGGGTTAACAGCGGCAAGTAAAGCTGCCCCCAACAATGCTGCAGCGCGAGGAATACTTCCTTGTTGGTGTTTTTCAATACTTCGCAACAAATGTCGCTGCGTCACATGTGCAATCTCATGAGCTAACACCGATGCCAGCTCATCCTCTTCCTGACTCGTCAATAACAATCCGGCATTCACGCCTATAAACCCACCGGGTGCGGCAAAGGCATTCACTGTCGTGTCAGGAACCATAAAAAACTTGAAAGGCAAAGCAGGACCATCACTATGAGAGACTAAACGCTGGCCTATGCTCTTAATATAATGATTAATCTCAGGATCTTCGACTAAATCGACAGACTGTTGTAATCGCCAGAAAAAAGCCTGACCGATACGGTACTCCTGTTGCGGTGAAATCAAAGCACCCGCACTATCACCAATCTCAGGTAGAGCTATATCTGCAGCTTGGCTATAAGTCAGGGGCCAAGCCAACAAAGCCATTAAAGTGATGACAAATCGTATTCTCATAGTCAATCTAGACATTCCTTGCATCTAAGCGGTTCCAAGAGACAACCAGCCCATTTAAGTTTATCATTGCATTAAAAGCTAAATTGCACACTTTGGAAAGGATTTATGTCAGATTTTAATCTAGAACTCGACACCTCAGGACTAAATTGTCCCTTACCCGTCTTAAAAGCACGCAAGGCCTTATCAGGTATGTCGGCCGGCGAGCGTTTACACCTTATTGCAACCGATATGGGCGCTAAGCAAGACATCCCTGCCTTTTGCAAAATGACTGAAAACCCACTAATCGAATTAACCGAAAATACTGACACACTGAGTTTTATTATTGAAAAAGGTCAAGATAATGGCTAAAAAAATGGCCATCATTGCCAGTAAAGGTACATTAGATAGCGCTTACCCACCCTTTCTCCTAGCTTCTACAGCTGCGGCCTTGGGAATGGAAGTGAAAATTTTCTTTACCTTTTATGGCTTACAACTTCTCACCAAAGAACCTAACCTAAAAATATCGCCGCTAGGCAATCCAGCTATGCCTATGCCTGTTCCTATCCCTAGTATTTTGCAAATTATTCCTGGTCTAGAATGGTTCGCCACATGGATGATGAAACAAAAACTAAAAAAGAAAGGAGTTGCAAGCCTCGATGAGCTACGTGCTATTTGTATAGAATCTGAAGTCGAGCTCATTGCCTGCCAAATGACCGTCGACTTGTTTGATTACAAAGACGAAGACTTTATCAGCGAAATAAGCCGCGGGGGCGCAGCGACATTCTTGGAATTTGCCAGCGAAGCAGATATTACGCTCTACATCTAAACACCTTAAATAATCACTAAGGCTCAATACGATTACTTTTGTTTTTGTAGCGTATCGCTATGATAGTCCCACAGATAGCAATACAAAAAAACAAGGTTAAAAGCATGGCTTCAGGGCCATCAAGACGAAACGACCCTCCAATTGTCGCCGCGACTAATCCCAAGAGAACAGCACAGATGGACACCCCTGCTAATAAGCCTGCCAAAAAAGCGCCTACGATAATTAAATTAGGCATATAGGCGCTCACGGCAACGAATAAACCGGTCAGTAAAATAACCCAAAACCACATTCCCGCACCCATAATGCTATTAGATAATGTAGCAGTAGCAAAACAAAATAAGGCAAACAGAATTGAAATCACTTTGTCCATTTATTATTCCTGATCACGTAAAAATTAGGCTCTCTTTTCCAAATTATAACGACAAACTAGGACTAGACTACAATCCAACTGACTCAGTAAATATAATGATATGGCTGAATTTAAGCCATTACTATCTATTCATTCTTTACAAGGCCATACTGAGATATTTACTCATTAATTTGGTTTCTCGAATAAATACCATGGGTAACAACCGTCCCTTAGGTTAGCTAAAACTGGCCTTCGTTTATGGCATTACAATAGGTGAAAAATATCATGAGTAAAGGACAAGACAGCAAAAAAAACGCTAAAAAGAAACCCCTTCTAACAGCAAAAGAGAAGAAAGCAGCAAAGGCAGCCAAGAAAGTCGGAACAAAGGTTTTCGGGCATTAATTACGTAAGTGGCCATGACACTAAATTGATGGCCTAAAACTTTTTCAGTGGTGACAATCATGGAAGAACCAAGGCCCAACGGATTTCTTTACCCCCTTATTGATGCATTAATGCGTGCTATGGAAAGCCGTGATGGCTATACCGTTAACCATCAAAATGGCGTCTCTCGATTGGCCAGAAGGATTGCTCAAGAACTCGGACTTTCGTCTTTTGAAGTCGAAGGTATTCGTGTCGCAGGCCAATTACACGATATAGGGAAAATCGCGATCCCTTCGCAACTGCTAACAAAGGTAGGTCGACTTCATGAAGAAGAATTAACACTGGTTAAAACACATGTTAATAGAGGCGTCGAAATTTTAGAAAATATTGATTTCCCATGGCCAATATTGGCAATGGTAAGCCAGCACCATGAACGGCTGGACGGTAGCGGCTACCCTAACGGGCTAAAAGGTGATGAAATTTGTCTCAGCGCCCGAATACTCGCTGTTGCAGATGTCACTGATGCTGTAATTAATGCCAGACCATATCGCGCGGCACTGAGTACAGAGGCTTTCTTAACTATTCTTCAAGATCATAATGACGTGCTTTACGATCAAGAAGTTGTTTCAGTTTTACACCGATTAATTCTGGAAAAAGGCAGTCCGCATAGTGTCTCGGATAAGTTATTCGCCTAAAACTAAGGTGTCATCAGGGTGATGCCATAAAGCACTTACATGGTGCCCCCGGCGCGATTCGAACGCACGGCCTTCCCCTTAGGAGGGGGACGCTCTATCCAGCTGAGCTACGGGGGCATTGGCCCGAAGTATACCAGTGGTCAAACAATAACTCACCCAGCAATCCGCTTACCCTATCTCAGGTTTCTTTTTCAAAATCTCATCAATACTAACAGGCTTACCCAAACTATAACCCTGGGCATAATCGACACCAATCTCTTTTAGCTTTTCTAAAATAGCATCCGATTCAACAAACTCTGCTACGGTCTCTAGCCCCATTACATGGCCAATTTCATTAATAGACTTGACCATCTCATAATCAAGCGTGTCATCCAGCATATCTTTAATAAACATACCGTCAATTTTCAAGGTATCGACATCTAAGTTTTTCAAGTAAGCGAATGACGATAACCCACTACCAAAATCATCTAAAGCAAAGCTACAACCATACGCTTTTAAAGTATTAATAAACCGCGTTGCCTCATGCAAGTTGGCGATGGCAGCAGTTTCTGTAATTTCAAATTTGATCTTATTCGCCGGAATATCACCCCGTTCAAACTCACGAATAATATATTCTGTCATCGCCTCATCGTCTAGTGATTGTCCAGACAAATTAATCGAAATACTTTTAACATGTTTCAACTCCTGAACATGCTTATTCATCCAGTGTAAAGTATGGTTTACCACCCAACGATCAATCCGTGTCGCAGAGTTATAGCCCTCTGCAGCAGGTAAGAAAGCGCCCGGTGGCACAATACGACCATCTAGCATCTGCATCCGTAATAACACCTCATAACCAACACAAGACATGATATCACTCAATGCGACAATCGGCTGTGCATAGAGCAATAAACGATTATTGTCTAAGGCATCGCTAATTTCGCTAATCCATTGAATGTCACCGCGACGCTTTTGCAAACGGGCATGATCTTCAGTATGGACTTTAATTTGATTGCGCCCATTATCTTTAGCACCATAACAAGCTGAATCTGCATTTTTCATCGCATCAGCATTATCTTTAATATGCTGATCAATAATCGCCAATCCAATGCTGACACCAATGGTAAAGACATGCTCTTCCCAATGAAAACGGAAGTTTTGGAACAAATCAATAAGTGACTCACAAGCTTGATATGCTTGTTCGATGCCGCAATGCTCCATCAACAACCCAAACTCGTCTCCACCTAGGCGGGCCAAGGTATCTCGAGATCTCACATTAGCCGCCATCAACGAACCTATCTGACGTAGTAACTCATCTCCTGCCACATGCCCACAGGTGTCATTCACAACTTTGAACCGATCTAAGTCGAGATAACATAACGCATGCTCGGTCAAATCTCGCTTCGAAGAGCCAATAGCACGTTTTAAACGTGCCTCAAATTCATGGCGGTTCATTAAACCCGTTAATAAATCATGGCTCGCTTGATACGTTGTTCGTTCACTAATTTGTCTTGCTTGGGTGATATCTTCCTGTGTGACGACAAAATGAGTCACGTGGCCCACATCATCAAGCATCGGCGCAATAACTTCTTGTGCCCAATACAGATCGCCATTTTTCTTACGATTTTGCAGCTCTCCGCGCCACTCGACACCCGATAGCAAAGTTTCCCATAAATCCTTATACAGCTCTGGATCCGTATTCTCAGAACTAATAATGTCTGGCCACTTGCCTATTGCTTCATTCTCAGAATAACCCGTAATCGTCGTGAACTTAGGGTTCACATATTCAATATTACCTTCACGATCCGTAATAACCACCGCATTGGGACTATGCTTAATCGCCAAAGAGAGTTTTTCTAATGTTGAACGCGTTTTCTTCGATGACGTAATGTCGCGTGCAATCCCTTCCGCCCCGATTACAATCTGATGATTTTCATCATAGACTGGATTTTCATGAACACTCAAGGTGTGCACTTCACCAGAGTCAGCCATTATTTCGATCTCATAATGAGATGACTGCCCCACTAGAGTTTGCGCAATCATCTCCGCTGCTTTTTGATTAATTTCAGAGTCAATCAAATAAGTCGAATATTGCTCAAGAAAGGCTGATTGTTCATAGCCCAAAATTGAGGTTATTGAGGGACTAACATAATCATAAACACCCTGTTTATTGTAGCTATAGAGAAAGTATTCATCCTGAATATTCTCAACCAAACAACGGTATTTTGCTTCACTCTCCTCCAACAACTTCGCTTTGGCAGCAATTTCTCGTGTTTTATCTTTTACCTCTCTCTTGATTTGCTGTGCTCGCCCAGTCAGCGTCATTAACCACATTGCAATCAGACTAAATATAAAAAAGGCACCTGTCATGATCCAATACGACATCCATGACGAGTGCGTATCAATAAAATACTGGGAGGGACTATAATTAAACTGCCATTCATGACCTGCCACATTGATCAATCGTTTAAGTACCAGAGGTTCCTTCTCATAAAGCTGAACTTGGCTCTTCTCGGGTAGTGTTGAAAATAAAACATCTCCACTCTTCGGATCTGTAATTACCAGATTTAGCCATATGAGTGCATCAGAAGTTAAAAAGTCTTCGATTAAAGCACTATGCTCAAAAAACTGATAGACCATTCCTAGCATCTCATTATCAGCATCGAAAACAGGCAGCATATGCAAAAACTGTCTCTCAACCAAAGGCTTAGTATCATTATTTGCCTGTGGCACTAAAAAGGCATCACCTGTGACAGCCATTTGCTGACACACGTATTCTCTAAACTCATTTTTACAAATATCTAACCCAGGCATCAGAACACTTGGCGGCGAAAATTTAGAAATAGCCTTAGCATCTTGAAGGTAATGCACTACGTAATAGGCATCACGTTCGCCGGCAGGAACAAATTCACCCAAAGCAGTATCAAACTCCGTAATCTTATGGCCATTCCGACGTTCATAACTCACCCTCTGCCCAGCTAAAACCCGCTTAATCCATCC
>JABGUA010000072.1 GCA_018646825.1 Piscirickettsiaceae bacterium | reverse complement strand
GCTTGTACGTTACCGCCAGCTATCGCATCTGACACCATCGTGGTTGCTTTCGCTTCGGCTTCAGCTAAACGTTCACGGGCTTCTGCATCTCGAAATGCCGCTTCGCGACGGCCCTCAGCATCCAATACGACTGCTTGTTTTTCACCTTCTGCTTTTAATATCTCAGCTTGACGAAACCCTTCCGCCTCAAGAATGTTGGCACGTTTTTCACGTTCAGCTTTCATTTGACGACCCATAGCTTCAACCAGATCCGCGGGCGGCGCGATATCTTTAATCTCAATCCGGGTCACTTTAACTCCCCATGGGGTTGTTGCATCATCAACGACGTTTAGAAGACGTGCATTAATTTCATCTCTTTTTGATAGCAATTCATCCAAGTCCATAGAGCCCATCACTGTCCGGATATTCGTCATAGTCAGATTTAAAATCGCATTGTTTAAGTTATTGACTTCATAAGCAGCTTTAGCAGCATCAACGACCTGAAAAAACACCACTCCATCCACTCTGACCATGGCATTATCTTTAGTGATAATCTCTTGAGACTGCACATCTAAGACTTGTTCCATCATGTTTATTTTGGCACCCACACTATCCATAATTGGCACAATGAAACGTAAGCCAGGTCTCAATGTACGGGTATATCGCCCAAAGCGCTGCACGGTATATTCTCGTCCTTGTTGCACGGACTTCACGCCCATATAAATCGCAACAATAACGAAGAAAAGAACGGCTATTGCAAACTCAGAAAAACCAAACATGTGTGTCACCTACTATTCCATTTATTTATTGACGTATCATAACAGCAAATTAAGGCCCTTTTATGATTTCCCTTGGACATTTTTGCCCGTCGATCGCACAATAGGCGCTATGCTAAAACTTAGATATCAATCGACCTCTTTTTTTCTCTTGCTAAAAACCCTCAGCTTCGTTGGTTTAATGGCATTGAGTCAGGCTACTTCTGCTGAGCAGTGGTATCACGTTGAATTGATTGTCTTCGAACAGCTCGATTCTGTCAGCGATGAATTAGCGCCTATCGCTAGGGTGCCTAATACCACGTACACGCCTAACTCAACCGATGACATGATCCAACCCGCAGCTAACAGCACACTCCTTGATTCAGCAGCTAAATTAAGAAATTCGCGGCGTTATCAGGTCCATTATCATCAATCTTGGAAGCAACCGGTAAAGACTAAAGCGAATGCTAAGTCCATTGCCATTAACAGTAATTTAGTTGATGGTCGTGTTCGTTTGCATAAAGGCACCTATTTGTATGCCACCATTGATTTACAATTGGATCGTGCTTTACGTCAGGATGATTGGTCAGATACCGGCGGCGAGCGTAAACCTTACCTTAAAGAAACCCGACGCGTACGCAGCGGTAAACTGCACTTCTTTGACCACCCTAATATCGGCGCGTTATTAAAGCTAACACCTATTTAAGCTGAACCACTCTGCTTGATTAGCGTTGTTAATAGCTGTTCAACCAATGTCATGCCTGATTCAATTGTTTGTTCTATTTCAGATAAGATACTGTCTTGCTCTGATAAGCCTGCTGCCCAGTTCACAACTAGAGCGCAACAAGCATAATCCAAGCCTAGTTCTCGTGCTAATGCGGCTTCAGGCATGCCCGTCATTCCAACCAAATTGCAGCCATCCTGTGCCATTCGTTTGATCTCGGCAGCCGTTTCTAATCTTGGCCCTTGCGTTGCGCCATAAACACCATTATCGATGATGCTAATGTCATTCTTTCGTGCCGCAATCAAGACTTGTTTCCTAAGTGACTCAGTATAAGGGTGGGTAAAATCAATATGATGTTCAGCTAAGAAATTATCGCTGAAAAAACTTTGCTCTCGACCATAAGTATAATCAATAATCTGGTCAGGACACACTAGGGTTTCAGGGCCAGCATTCGCACTTATTCCACCTACAGCTGCAACTGCGACCACTTTGCGAATGCCCAGAGAATGTAACGCCCAAAGATTAGCCCTGTAGTTGATTTTGTGCGGTGCAATCGTATGTTTTTCGCCATGCCTCGGTAAAAAAAGGACTGTTTGATCATCCAGTGTGGCCTCAATAATCTCTGCCGAAGTACTGCCAAAAGGCGTCTCTATATTATGTTTGCTGACCACAACTAGCTTATCTATTTTAGAGAGGCCGGTACCGCCAATAATCGCTAGTTCGCTCATTGTTCTGACTCAGCTAACGCATAAATACCTGGGAGTTGTCGGGCGTCACCTTGGTAATCCATACCAAAGCCAAATACATAGCGGTTCGGCACGTTCAACCCTACAAATTCTGCCGGTTGGCACGATTGTTCGACGTCAACTTTATTAACCAATGTGACACATGTGACTGATTTTGCTTTATTTTCCATGCAAAAGTCTCTCAGCACATTCAGTGTTTCGCCACGATCAACAATATCCTCTATCAAAATGATGTCACGGTTCGTTAATGCTGTTTTTGGCTTATGGTGCCAATTTATATCTCCGCCCTCCAAATTATCACCATATCGTGAGGCATGAATATAGTCGATTTCTAGTGGGAAACTCAATTTTGGTAATAGCTGACCCATTGTCACTAAGGCCCCTTTCATCACGCACAATAAAACTGGTTTCCTTCCTGCGTAATGCGTATTTAATTGCGTTGCTATCTTATCGAGTGCTTGATTAATATCATTCAAGTCATATAGACAGTCTGCTTGTGTTATTTTCTTTTGCGTTAACTCGGTTGTCATTGCGCCCAGACTCTCTTCAATTACTAATTTATCATTGGCATTTATTAGATAAACGCTTACGTTTCATTTTTATTACCGCTTATAATAACGGTTTTGCAGATAATCTAGGAGGCTAAATCATGTTACGACGCTGGCCACTTTTCTTATCTGTAGTCCTGCTTCAATTGATGCTGATATTTTCTGTTAATGCGACTACGCTTTGGCCAAAGCAAACAGCATTGAAAATCATCAGCTTATCCCCCCATATTACCGAAACATTATTTGCCATAGGTGCTGGGCAAGACGTCATTGCAGTGACTGATTACTGTGACTACCCCACAGAAGCCCAGGCATTGCCTAAAGTTGGTGGCTTTGTTAATCCCAATATCGAAGCTATTGTTGCACTAGAAGCTGATCTCGTTATTTTATTAGCCTCACAACATGAAACAAGCCGCCAGCTAAATCAACTTGGTATTAAGACACTCGCTGTAAATAATCGCACCTTGGCCGATATTCAGTCGACAATTTCCACTATCGGTCTCGCTACTGGCCACCAACTCGCTTCAGATCAGTTATTAGACGAAATGGCCAAGCGCATTGCGTTTATTAAACTCGCAGTCGAAAAACAGGCAAAGCCGAGCGTCATGGTTACAATTAGCCATCAATTAGGAAATGACGGTATTGATAACATTTATATTGCTGGTCAACATGATTTTTATAATGATCTCTTAGTTATTGCCGGGGGTAAGAATGTTTACCAGCGTCCTTATCCCAAGGTACCCTCTCTATCATTAGAAGGCATTTTGACACTTAACCCTGATATTATTATTGATGTTTTCCCTGAAGCTAACGACCACTCAACATCATTGACGCAACTTCACGCCCAATGGATGACATTGACAGCCATTAAGGCCGTTCAACAACGGCAGGTCCACATTATTGAGGCTAATTACGCCACCATTCCGGGTCCAAGGGTAATTTTGTTATTAGAACAATTTGCACAACTTCTTCACCCAGGACTAATTTGGCCTGAAGGGCACCCTCATTGAGCCTACTCACTGTCTCTGAATTATCTGTTAGCATCGATGACAAAAGCTTATTAGGCTCCGTTAGCGTCGAAGTGGCAGAGGGGGATTATTTATGTGTTCTTGGCCAAAATGGCGCTGGGAAGAGTACTTTACTCAAAGCTTTAATGGGTATTACAGCTATAAGTAGTGGCAAAATCACCTTTGCAGAACGGCCCTTTAAGCAATTAAGCCAAAAACAATTAGCCCGTTATGTCAGTTATGTTGGACAAAATCACCCCATCCTTGATATGACCGTATCTGACTTTATCCGATTAGGTCGTTATACCCATCACGATGCCTTTTCGACATGGTCTGATGATGACAAGACTGCTTTCGAAAATGCGGTTCAATTAACTGATATTAGTGCTTTTTTAGATCGACATTGCCCTTCCTTAAGTGGCGGAGAATACCAGCGGGTGCAAATTGCAGCCGCGCTCTGCCAACAGTCACCAATACTGCTACTTGATGAGCCAACCAGCTCCCTAGACCCTCATCATCAGCTAGAAGTGCATACGCTCATTAAACAACTTAACCAAACTCACCAAATCACCATTATTGAGGTAACGCATGATCTTAACCATGCAATACAAAATAGCCAGCATATCTTGGCATTAAAACAGGGGAAAACGTTATGGTATGGCCCTTCAACTGATTTACTCTCAGCCCCTATTCTACCTCTGCTCTACGACCAGAATTTCGTCTGTGTACAACATCCCGAAACAGGACAACTGATCGCATTAGCCAGCGAGGCCCCACAATGACGCAGGCTAAAAAAGTCCTTGGGGTTATTGGCCTAATCACGCTTCTTATTACCGTTCTCGTGCCTTTCCTTGGCCTGCCTGAGCATTTAACGCCGGCAATTCAACAACAAATCTTAATGGAAATTCGCCTACCCCGAGTTATCTTTGCATTCATTGTCGGCGCTGGCCTTGCTATTTGTGGCTTAGTTTTCCAAGCCATGTTTCATAACCCTTTGGCAACACCTTTTACTTTAGGGGTGGCTAGTGGTGCTTCACTTGGTGCGGCATTGTCTGTTTTCTTAGGTTTTGGATTTGTCTTTTTAGGCTTTAGTAGCACAACTCTTTTCGCTTTTATTGGTGCCTTAATTACCATTCGTTTCGTTTATGCCATCAGCACCATGCGAACGGGTTTTTCATTACATACCTTGTTGCTGACAGGTGTTGCGATCAGCTTCTTTTTCTCGAGTCTGATTTTTCTGATTCAATACCTTAACGACCTGCCTGATGCCTACCGTTTGATACGCTGGCTTATGGGTAGCTTGAGTATCGTTGGTTATGGCGCTATTTGGCAGCTATTACCTTTTATTATCTTTGCGATTATTGTTATCTTTTACCTGAGTCATGAGCTTAATTTGTTAACCACGGGGGATGAGATTGCCTTAAGCCGCGGTGTTAATGTCAAAAAGACCCGTTTACTGCTCTTTTTCGTCACCTCATTGTGCATTGGTGCGATTGTCTCGTTATGCGGACCCATTGGCTTTGTCGGCATGATGGTCCCGCATATCTGCCGATTACTAATAGGCCATAATCACCGTTGGCTGATTCCTGCCAGTTGTTTATTTGGTGGCAGTTTTCTGATTGTCTGTGATGCCATTGGTCGGCTGTTAATTGCACCAGCTGAAATTCCAGTTGGTGTTATTACCACATTATTGGGTGGTCCCTTCTTTCTTTGGCTGCTTATTAGAAGTAGAACACCTATTTCATAAAGCCTCTCTGGCATAATAGTCCTCAGTACAGCGCTGTATTTAGGGAGTTTGGGCACAAGTGAAAGTCAATTTATTATTTCGATCGGTTCACCACATTGGATTCGTGTTATTCGTTCTATTCCAAAGCACGCTGGCTTACGCCTTACCGATCGATATTAATCAAACGGCAACAAAATATATTGATAGTTACCATTGGTTTCAAAATCATCACACCCGTGCCATGGCTAAAGAAGGACTCAACTTCATTGCCGATTCAGCCAAACATGGCCTTAAACCAGATGATTACAACTATCAAACTCTGGTTACACTTTCATCTGCTACCAATTCACATCAACAAGCCGAATTTAATAGGCTCTTTATTGAAGGCTTATTAAGATTAACCCATGACTTAAGGATCGGCCGTTGGATACCTTTGATGGTTGATCCTGACTGGCACATCCCACAGGCTAAATTTGATGAAAAAACCTTTCTCAGCCATGCGCTTGATTCAGGTCAACTTAAAAACCACCTGGACTTATTAGCGCCCAGCACTAGCGACTACCTACAACTAGTAGAGGCTTATGCTCGCTATCAGCGCTACGCACAGCACGGGGGTTGGGGGACAATTCCTGCTACGCCAAAACTCTACCCTGGTGATTACCACTCTGCTATTTCCTTAATCCAGTCTCGTCTGGCTGTTGAAGATGCTTTTTTTGCCTATACCGACGCCGTACCATCAAATTTATATGATCCTTTAATGGAAGAAGCTATCCGACATTTTCAAAAGCGTTCAAGCTTAAAAGTCGACGGTATCATAGGTCGCAATACACTCAGAGCATTAAACATTCCCGTTACAGCCCGCTTATCGCAACTTGAAGTCAATATGGAGCGTCACCGTTGGATGCCTCGAGAATTAGGTGAGCGACATATTCTGATCAACCTTGCCAATTATCGTTTACAAGCCTTCGAACAAGGTCAAGAACGTTTAGCTATGAATGTCGTCGTCGGATCTAAAGAGCGACAAACACCCAGCTTCTCTGCTCAGATGAGTCATATGGTCTTTAACCCTTATTGGAATGTCCCTAGCAAATTAGCGCGACTTGATTTATTGCCGAAGCAGCAACACGATCCTAATTATTTTTCACAGCACACTATCCGTGTTTTCACTAATATAGCCGGCAATAAAATAG
>JABGUA010000157.1 GCA_018646825.1 Piscirickettsiaceae bacterium | reverse complement strand
CCTTGTACTGCACGAACTAAAATAAGAATAAGAAAGGTCAGCCAAAAAAAAGCCGTGATATTAATCACGGCTTTTTTTGTTTACAGTCGAAGGTTTGTGACGTTTAAGTCAACTTATCCTCCATTTCTGCAATAACATGCGCCATTTGAACGACACTATCAGGGTTAACAGAGACGGTACTAACACCTTGTTCAACTAAGAATTTGGTGATTTCTGGAAAATCAGACGGTGCTTGACCACAAATACCAACATATTTACCCGCCTTTTTACAGGCAGCAATGGCCATTTCTATCATTTTAAGCACGGCTTCATTTCGCTCATCGTAGTGGCCGAGTAGACTAGAATCCCTATCTGCACCCAGTGTAAGTTGCGTCAGGTCATTAGAACCAATAGAGAAACCATCAACAAGCTCAAGAAATTGGTCAGCCAAGATGACATTAGCTGGAAGCTCACACATGAGGTAAATTTTAAGTCCTCTTTTACCGCGAACTAGACCATGTGATGCCATTAACTCAATCACTTGTTTCGTTTCAGCAACGGTACGGGCAAAAGGAATCATAACCGTAATATTATCTAAGCCCATTGTTGTACGTGCAATACGTAAGGCATTACATTCCAAGGCGAATGCTTCACTAAATGATTTACTTAAATAACGCGTGGCACCACGGAAACCAAGCATTGGGTTCTCTTCTTCAGGTTCGTAGAGGGGGCCACCAATTAAATTAGCATACTCATTTGATTTGAAATCGCTCAGACGCACAATAACCGGTTTAGGGTAAAACGCTGAAGCAATAGTGGCAATACCTTCGGCCAGTTTATGCACATAGAACGAAATGGGGTTAGGGTAACCAGCCATTCTTGGGGCAATTTTCTTTTGTAGCGTTTTAGTCAGGTCATCATAATCAATTAAAGCATTAGGGTGTACACCGATACTATTATTGATAATGAATTCCATTCGGGCTAAACCGACACCAGAATTTGGAAGGTTACTTGTCTTAAATGCAATTTCAGGATTAGCCAGATTCAGCATGATGCCTGTATTTTTTGGTACAGGAATAGTTGAAATATCAATGCTTTGAACGTGATGAGGAAGTGCGCCTTGGTAAACAGTACCGGTATCACCTTCAGCACAACTTACTGTAACAATATCACCTGTCTTGATGACTTTAGTTGCCGTATTGGTACTGACAATAGCCGCGATGCCTAATTCACGGGCAATAATGGCAGCATGACATGTTCGGCCACCTCGGTTGGTGACAATAGCGCCTGCAATTTTCATAACAGGTTCCCAATCAGGATCCGTAATGTCAGTAACTAATATTTCGCCTGGCTTTAAGTCTGCCATTTGACTTGTTTTAAGGATGACGCGTGCTTTACCGCTGGCGACTTTACTGCCGACGCTTTTACCCTCGATAATGACTTTGCCTTTCTCTTCGAGAACATGATTTTCTAATGCTTGCAAAGACTTACCAGATTCAACCGTTTCAGGGCGAGCTTGTACAACGAATAATTCACCACTGTCACCATCTTTAGCCCACTCAATATCCATTGGCATGGGCTTGCCAGCTTTTTTCGAATAATGTTTTTCGATAGTGACGGCTGTTTTGGCAAGTTCAAGGACTTCATCATCATTAATACAGAACTGTTCCTGCATCTCAATAGGAACAGGCGTATTAATTACTGCCCCTGTATCACCTATAACCGAATCACTTTCGGCGTAAATCATTCTTAAGGCTTTACTACCGAGATTGTGTTTAATAATTGGCTGATACTTTGTACCTAATGTCGGCTTGAATACATAAAACTCATCAGGGTTAACGGCACCCTGAACAACATTTTCACCTAAACCATAGGCACCTGTAATAAAGACAATGTCACGGAAGCCACTTTCAGTGTCTATTGAGAACATGACACCCGAAGATGCTTTATCAGAACGAACCATTTTTTGCACAGCGATAGCTAATGCAACGCTCATATGGTCAAAGCCCTGATGGACGCGATAAGAAATAGCACGGTTGGTGAATAATGAAGCGAAAATTTGGCGACAGCTGTTAATTAGTTGTGCTGTACCCGTGATATTAAGATGAGACTCTTGTTGGCCTGCGAAAGAGGCATCAGGTAAATCTTCAGCAGTGGCCGAACTACGTACTGCAACATCAACATTGCGGCCGTATTCAGTTTCTAATTGGCTGTAAGCTTGCTCAATTTCACTAACAATAGCATCTGGCATCGCACCTTGATTGATTAAGGTACGGATATGTTCGCCTGTTTTTGCTAAAGCCTTGGTGTCCTCAACGTCTAATGAATCCAATGCAGCTGTAATTGGACCAACTAGGTCATTATGCTGGAGGAATTCGCGATAAGCATCGGCGGTTGTTGCAAAGCCGTTAGGAACGTTGACTCCTTCACGACTTAGTTCACTGTACATTTCACCCAAAGACGCGTTTTTACCACCGACAATATCAACATCATCGATACCAACGTCAGCAAAAAAGCGAATATATTGATAGCTCATTTAAATACCCCTAGTTATATCTAATAAAATGGATTAATAAAAGAAGTAGTTGTATGTATCTGAACAATATAGATGGCACAGTGCTGAGTTTTCGATAGAGAACGAAAGCGAGAGTGAGCGGTGAGATTTTCAACATTAAGACACACAGATTAAACAGCTTCTCAGTATAAATTTTAAACTTAATTTAACGTGTTACGTTTTTTTAAAAGTGTATAACACGCTAAGATCTTAAGAGTTCAACAAGCCATAAACGATTAACGATAGCCAGAAAACAGAGAAAGCTGCAATGACCACAAAGAACTGGTCAAGAATGAATTGCTCTAACTTCTTCATTTAAATACCGCCGTAGTCAAATATGACAAAATCATGACTTTAAAGATACCAGTTATAAAATGATTTTGCGAGCCTTTTTGGACTAAAAAAGAGCAAGCTTTCGACGATAAGTAAAATTAACTGCACCAAATTATATTAAGCCGCACAGTGATGGTGCGAAAGGGGACAAGAAAAGTAGATGGCGACTTATACCATTTTTAAATAGTCATTAAATTCAATACATTGCTAATTAGGCATGAACCCTGCAGTAAGTTACTTTTAAGTAGATGCTTTGAGGATGATTTTCAGGATAAGCAAACGTTGATTGTCATTGGAAACAGAATGGTGGACCAAAATTTTTTAGCAAATTTGATGACCGGCGACATAATAAGCAAGTATGAAAAGGATTTGTTTACTTTATAAGAAGGATGCATCGGGTGCTTTCGAACAATTATGTAAGCATATGGCGAATCAATATAAACTCAAATCTTAATGGTGAAAAATGAAGGCTATTAATACTATTTTATTAAGTGAATCTACCCATTCTAGCCAGCTAATTAATATGGCGTTGGCAGGAAGTGAGTATCATCTCGTTTATGAAGCAAAAAAATTGATGGCGTTGATTAATGCTGACATTAAAACACCGGAATTAATTATTCTTTGCATCAAGGCGCCGGATGAGCCGTTATTGAACCAATTGACGCGAGTCCAAGAACAATACCCCTTACCGGTAGTTATCTTCACTAAGTCAGATGGCAGTGAGGCGATTGAGTCAGCAATTCAAGCCGGTGTCAGTGCATACGTGGTTGATGGCTTAAGTGAAAATAGAGTTTTACCTATTTTGCGTACAGCTTTAGCACGGTTTAAACAGAATTTATCAGTAAAAAAGGAACTGAATAAATTACGTGAGACATTAGCAGACCGTAAAGTAATTGACCGCGCGAAGGGGATTGTCATGGCTGAACGAAAATGTACTGAAGATGAAGCATACACAATGCTTAGAACCAGTGCTATGAATCAAAACATGCGGTTAGCGAAATTGGCACAAAGCGTAATTGACTCGACCGAATTACTCAATTCGGCCAATTTAGACAAGGTTATTTAATTCATTTGAAGTGGCTGACTTCAAGCATGAGTGATCGCATAAAACAATTTTAATCATCAACGTCCTTTAGTACTTTTATCCGAAGTTGATTTTAGCTTCTAAATCATTGCGAGAATCAGCATTACGCAAGGCTTCTTCTAGCGATATCCGATTGTCTTTATAAAGTTTTAATAAGGCCTCATCAAAAGTAACCATGCCTGATGCACCACTGGTATTCATTGCTTCTTTTATTGAATTCAATTCGCCTTTTAAGATCAAATTAGCAATATGCGGTGTACTCACTAACACTTCGATTGCGGCACAACGTTGACCCTTGCTGTCTGGGATTAAACGTTGAGAAACGACTGCGCCTAGGTTGGCCGACAAATCCATAAATAATTGCTTGTGCTGAGACTGTGGAAACATATTAATAATACGTTCCATCGCTTGGTTTGCATTATTAGCATGTAAAGTAGAAAGACAGAGGTGTCCTGTATTAGATAGTTCTAACGCTGCTTCCATTGTTTCACGATCACGAATCTCACCAATAAGAATGACATCGGGAGCTTCACGTAAGCTCGCTCTTAAAGCACGTGCATAAGACATTGTATCGATGCCAATTTCACGTTGATTGACAATAGATTTTAAATTTGGATGCGAGAATTCAACCGGATCTTCAATAGTGAGGATGTGGCCTGCAGCATTATGGTTACGGTGATTTATCATTGCAGCCATGGTGGTTGATTTACCTGATCCGGTGCCGCCGACCATTAATAATAAACCACGTTTAGCCATCACCAAGTCTAATAAGACATCGGGTAAGTCAAGTGATTCTGCTGTTGGGATAGTGGTTGGTATTAAGCGAAGGACAACTCCGATAGTACGGCGTTGATAAAATACATTAACCCTAAAACGAGTACTGTTGTCAGGTAAACTGATGGCAAAATCGATGTCTTTATTCGCTTCAAATTCAGCAATTTGTTCTTCAGACATGATGCCATAAGCAGCAGACTGGCTTAGTTCAGGCGTTAATAGATAACTATCAAGTTCAATAGCGGCACCATGAATTTTAGCTTTAACCGCTGAACCAGACGTAATGAATAAGTCGGAACCGTTGATCTCAACAAGTTTACTAAGATAGGGGATAAGGTTGAGAGTTTCAGAAGGGGCATGGCCTAAAACATTGATGCCGGTTGGCACTTCCATAACCGTCGTATTTTCGCGTTGGTCTTGGGTAATTAAAATCTGTAATTGTTGTGTCGGCGTTTCAGTTATCTCTGTGATGAGACTAGTGCCACCGAGCAAAAAGGCGATAAAGCGAATTTTCTTATTAATAGAGAACTGTAATTTTTGGGTATCGTTAGTGATCTCCTCAAAAATAACAGTCAGCATTTCGTCACTGAGGTTTTGTTGGCCAACAGTACGTTCTTGCCCATCTAATAAAACCCGGGGTGCTTGATCGGCATCAAAGATTAAATGCTCAGCTTTCTTTTCTATCATGAGTCTTACGTAAGGGCTGATATCCATCATGTTCTCGCTTGTGTTAAATATTTTATATTGTGAGGAGGGTTAAAAGTCATACTGGCCTAACTAGTTTTAATCATCATCGGCTAATAGAGCTAAACCTGCGCTAACAGAAGCGGCATTAGAGCGTTGCTGTTGAACGGTATTTTGGGTGTCAGCCTCAACTTGTAAGCCAGCGCCAAAGTCATCACTAGCATCTTGGCCACCATCTTCTTTTGCCAATTTGATTTTAAGACGTACTTCATTGACAGAATCAGCATTTCTCAACGCTTCGTCGTAACTAATACGCCCAGCCTGATAAAGAGCGAATACCGCCTGGTCAAAGGTTTGCATACCTAATTCACGAGAACGCGTCATCACTTCCTTAACACCAGAAACATCACCTTTGGATATCAAATCAGCAATAAGCGGTGTATTGATTAATATTTCAATTGCAGCCACAGGGCCACCATCTAAGGTTTTAATCAGACGTTGAGATATGATTGCGCGTAAGTTGAGTGATAAATCCTGCATCAACTTAATTTGTTTTTCTGAAGGGAAAAAGCCCAAAATTCGGTCAATAGCTTGGTTAGCATTATTGGCATGGAGTGTAGCCAAAGCTAAATGACCTGTTTGAGCAAATTCAACACCAAAATCCATGATTTTCTTGTCACGAATTTCACCGAGGACAATGACATCGGGTGCTTGGCGTAAAGTATTGTGTAGCGCTTCTTCCCAATTATCAGTATCTACGCCCACTTCTCGCTGCATAATCACGCAATTTTTATGCGGATGAACATATTCAATGGGATCTTCAACCGTAATGATATGGCCAAAGCTATGTTCATTACGATGATCAAGCATCGCAGCCATCGAGGTTGATTTACCAGAACCAGTACCACCGACCATGACCACCAAACCATTTTGAGTCATGATAATGTCTTTCAAAATAGCAGGGAGGCCTAAATCATCGATCTGAGGAATCTTAGAAGCAATGACTCGGATGACTAAACCTAGCATGCCTTGTTGCACATAAGCATTAACACGGAAACGGCATAAACCAGCAGGGGCAATCGCGAAATTACATTCTTTGGTTTCTTCGAATTGTTTGAGTTGTTTATCGTTCATTACCGACTGAGTAATGGCTTGTGCGTCCTCAGCAGAGAGCGGGTGCTTTGACAGAGGGGTCATAACCCCTTTTATTTTAATAGCAGGCGGAAAGCCAGCCGTTATAAATAAATCAGAACCATCTTGTTCCAACATCATACTTAGTAGCTTAACTACTAAGGACATCGCTTCATTTCTTTCCATCGTATTGCCTCAATACAGGTTTAGTTAACAGAGCAAACTAAACGGGTTTTATATCAGTCACTACGCAGCATGATGTCATGGAAGAGCAAATTTTTAAGTGAAGAGGTTCACTTTTTCAGTCACTGTCTATATAAGCGTTAATAGGTTTAAATAATTAACGCCACCAATCGTCTCACTAGGGAGTGGTATGATCACACGTCATTGAACTAATGGACAAAGAAATAAGCGATGAAACCCCATCAGCACATTTTGGCAATACTTTTAGCCTTCATTGTCAATACAAGCTATGCCGAAACAGACTGGGAATGGGATATGGATTGGGTCTCTGCCACCTTAGATAACGATCTTTTCTTGGGCAACGACAATGGCTATACCAATGGTGTTTATTTTTCAGCCTACGATACCGGTATTGCAGAAGCACAACCGACGCCAAGCGAGATGGTATGGCCTTTGTTATGGAGCTTGCCAGACAAAGAATTCAATGCAGCAGTGAATGCCTATAGTGTCGGACAGGTCATGATGACACCTGATGACATTACAGTAAAAAATCCAGACGAAGATCAGCTACCTTATTCAGGCTTACTTTTCTTCAGCACCACATATTTGGCTGTTGAAGACAGTTATGCCGATAAACTCGCGACGACGATAGGCATTGTTGGTCCGGCTGCTGGGGCAAAAAGAGCACAAAAGACCGTCCATAAATGGATTGGGTCTGATGAGCCTAAAGGTTGGGGGACACAACTTGAGAATGAACCGGTATTTCAGTTAAGCCGTGGTCGCTTATGGCGAACATGGGTATCCGACAGCCAGAATTTCGATATGTTATTGAACAGCGAAGCGGGCCTTGGGACATTATCAAGCTATGCAGAAACGGGAGTAGTGTTACGTTACGGGAGAGGCTTAAGCCGTTCGTATGCTACTGTTTTACTTAACAATTCAAGAACGACAAATCCAGTTGCAATTGATAACGGCTGGTATATTTATGCCGGTATGACAGCAGGGTACACATTTAATCAAATTTATACTGATGGCAACACGTTCCGAGATAGCCGTTCTATAGACTATGATCACGAAAGACTGGGAATGACAGCAGGTTTAGCCTATTCATGGGGTAAGTTCTCGGTAACAATAGCCTTAAATGATGCCAATATACTTGATACGCGTTCTGAAGAGGAGCTTGAGGATTTAACCCAATATGGCTCAATGTCGATTGCGTATAAATTGAAATAAGCCGAGAAAACCGCCTCAGAGATTAAACAGAATGAAACATCTTCCTAAAATCTAGGTCTGACGTTATTCACACAATGACATTTAGATGAACAAAGCTGGATTCAAATAAAAGTAAGACAGTCTAGATTCAGGTCAATAAGTGCATTTTAACGATAACTAGAACTATTCATGTTAAAAAACATTGTAATTATAGGGTGTTCCGGTGCAATAGGCAGCGCTTTGGTAAATCAACTCGCCATATCTAACCCAGATGCTAAAATTCATGCTTTTTCTCAAAAAGCACTGAACTTTGAGCATCAAAATGTGCAAGTCAATACGATTGACTATCATAGTGAAAAGTCGATTGAACAAGCGGCTGTTTTGGCTTCAAAAGACATACTCCTTGATTTAGTCTTCGTCGCCACCGGCATACTTCATGACGACAATGTAAAACCTGAAAAATCTCTAAAAGAGTTATCCGTTGAAAAATTTCAATACCTGTTCTCAGTTAACACAATAATACCGGCTATCATCGCCAAGCATTTCATACCTATTTTAAATAAAGAAAAACGATCAATGTTTGCCGTGTTGTCGGCTCGAGTTGGTAGTATTTCAGATAATCAATTAGGGGGATGGTATTCATATCGTGCATCAAAGGCGGCACTCAATATGATCATTAAAAATGCGGCCATTGAAATTGGCAGACGCAACAAAGAAGTGATTATAGTCGGGCTACATCCCGGTACAGTGGACAGTCAATTAACCAAGCCGTTTCAAAACAATGTGCCAGAAGGACAGCTGTTCACGCCAGACTATTCAGCCGAAAAGCTGCTTGATGTGCTAGCCGGTCTAACGCCCCGAGATAGTGGAAATTTTTTCGCATGGGATGGTGAAGAGATCACACCCTAATGCAGGTTGTTTGGTTTAAACGCGATCTGCGTATACAAGATAACGCCGCGTTAGCAATGGCAGCGCAAAATGGTGATTTATTACCTTTGTATATATTAGAGCCTGTGTTGTGGAATCAAGCTGATATGAACCGAAGGCAGTATCAGTTTTTAACAGATTGTCTAGCGGAATTAGATCAGGTATTACAGAAAATAGGCCAGCGCTTAATCATCAAAGTCGGCGATGCTGTTGATGTTTTACAACAACTAGATTCAATCAATTCAATTACGGCTTTATGGTCACATCAAGAAACATGGAATGGTTGGACATACAGCCGAGATCAACGTGTAAAAGCTTGGATCAAAAAAAGTAATATCTTATGGCATCAACCTGTACAAAACGGCGTCATAAGACACTTAAAAGAGAGAAATGGTTGGGCATCGCACTGGCATGCATTAATGAACAAGCCACTGCTACTTGCCACAGACAAAATCAATAAAATTGAACACGATTCAGATTTCTTGCCTTCAGCTAAAATGCTAGGTCTGAAAGATGATAATTATACTGCTTGCCAACAAGGTGGGCGTTCGGAAGCTTTGTCACTGCTGAACAGTTTTTTATATCAACGGGGTGAAGGTTATACCAAAGAAATGTCATCGCCGGTCACGGCTTTTGATAGTTGTTCTCGCCTGTCATCCCACCTTGCTTTTGGGACACTATCGATGCGTGAAGTATTTCATGCTGTAGAACAACGCAGACAAGAACTTAAAAATGGGCCACCAGCGAGTAAACGTAAGTGGTTAAGTGCGATTCGGTCTTATTCTGGAAGATTGCGATGGCATTGCCATTTCATCCAAAAACTTGAGGATGAAACGTGTCTTGAATTCGAAAATCTACATTCAGCCTATAACAACTTGCGTGAACAGGTGTTTAATGCCGAACATTTTGAAGCATGGAAGACAGGATTGACCGGCTATCCTATGGTCGATGCCTGTATGCGTGCTTTGATATCAACCGGGTGGATAAATTTCCGTATGCGGGCGATGTTAGCCAGCTTTGCTAGTTATCACCTTTGGTTGCATTGGCGGCAACCGGCTTTACATTTGGCCCGTTTATTCGTCGATTACGAACCGCGTATTCATTATGCTCAAATTCAAATGCAATCTGGTACAACGGGCATTAATAGTATTCGTATCAATAATCCAATTAAACAAGGGATTGATCATGATCCGGAGGGAATATTTATTCGACAATGGCTGCCAGAATTACGAAACATGTCAACAAAGCATATTCATAAACCATGGGAGTGCCCAAGTAAAATGAATGGGTACCCGATGCCGATTATTGATGAGAAAACAGCGCGTAAATCGGCATCAGACAAAATATACAGCATCTGTAAGAATACTGCCCATCAGCCAGAAACAGGCCAAATCGTGATTAAGCATGCTAGTCGCAAATCAACAATGAATAAAAATAATGGCCCTAAAAAGCCTAAGAAAACACCAGCTAAAGCCAAGCCTATTCAAGGGGAGTTGCCATTTTGAAGACATTACGTCTTGTCTTAGGAGACCAGCTCACATACACAATTTCTAGTCTAGATAACTGTGATAAAACACATGACATTGTACTTATGTGTGAAGTTATGGCAGAAGCGACTTACGTTAAACATCATAAAAAGAAAATAGTTCTCCTATTTTCGGCGATGCGTCATTTTGCCAATGAACTTCGCGAACAGGGTTACACGGTTAGCTACACTCAACTCGATGATGGTGACAATACGGGTTCATTATTTTCTGAGGTCAAACGTACTATCACTGCTCATGGATGTAATAAGATTGTAGTGACAGAACCCGGTGAATATCGTGTTTTAGAATCGATGCAGACATGGCAAGATGAGTTAGGAATCGCTACTGAAATACGATCTGATAACCGATTTTTGTCAACACCTCATGAATTTTCGATCTGGGCATCAGGACGAAAACAGCTACGAATGGAATATTTCTATCGTGAGATACGCCAAAAACACGCTGTTTTAATGGCAGATGGCGAGCCTATTGGCGGTCAGTGGAATTATGATACTGATAACCGTAAACCGCCCGATGATAGCTTAAATATCCCTTCGCCTTACCAAACAAATATTGACGATATTACGCAACAAGTTATCTCATTAGTATCGGATCGGTTTGATGACCACTTTGGCGATATTGCTCCTTTCCAGTTAGCTGTAACTCGTGAACAAGCGTTGCATGCATTAAATCAGTTTATCGAAAACCGACTCTTTCGTTTCGGTGATTATCAAGACGCGATGATTCAAGGTCAACCTTGGATGTATCATTCACATCTTAGCTTTTATTTGAATTGCGGTTTGTTGCTACCTATGGAATGCGTTCAAGCAGCAGAACAAGCCTATCATGATGGCAATGCACCCTTAAATTCTGTTGAAGGCTTCATTCGTCAAATTATAGGCTGGCGTGAATACGTCAGAGGCATTTACTGGCTCACAATGCCAGATTATGCTGCGAAAAACTTTTTTGGGGCAAAAAGGAAACTGCCCAGTTTTTATTGGACGGCAGATACTAAAATGAACTGTTTGAGCCAATGCATTACTGAGACGAAGAAAAATGCCTATGCTCACCATATCCAACGTCTTATGGTGTTGGGCAATTTTGCTTTGCTAACGGGAATTGATGTTTCAGAAGTCAATGAATGGTTTCTGATTGTGTATGCCGATGCTTATGAGTGGGTCGAATTACCCAATGTATCCGGCATGATCCTGTTTGCTGATGGCGGTTACTTAGCGAGTAAGCCTTATGCGGCTGGCGGAAGCTATATCAATAAAATGTCAAATTACTGCAAAAGCTGCCATTACAAAGTGACCAAAAAAACGGGTGAAAGCGCTTGTCCTTTCAACTATCTTTATTGGCATTTCTTGGCTATAAATCGAGATAAATTAAATAAAAATCATCGCCTAACCATGATGTACAAAACTTACGACCGTATGTCTACAGAGAAAAAGGCGGTTATAGAACAAGACAGTGAAAAGTTCTTGGCATCGTTGTCATGATTAAAAAAGGGGATCTTCCAAGTAAAATATGCCTTGTTTGTCACCGGTCATTTTCATGGCGAAAAAAATGGAAAAAAGTGTGGAAGGAGGTCAAATATTGTTCTAAATGATGTCAAGAGCACAGAGGTCTGCAGTAATTGATGACTTCTAAGTTAGCAAGTCTTGCTCAGGAGATGGCTGATAGTCTAGTGATTAATTGGCTCTTTGATCTAACAACGTTCGAAACTGTCATGCACATCTTTCTTATTAATCATAAAGGCCTATTAGCTATAAATTCGATAAGAATACAGCTCTCATCGTTGTGACGAAGACAGTGTCCGAACATTCTCATTTAAATTGACTGAGGAAAGTTGCGCTGGAAATACAGCTTGTCGCTTATTACTACGCTGTATTGAGGCTTTTTTATCAGGGCTCTCTTAACTTGAGTGTATCAGGGAAAACCAATACCTAGTTAGCTAAGCACTTTTAAATCAGAGGTTTATGCTGAATATGTGGTACCGAGGGTCGGAATCGAACCGACACTTCCGAAGAAACTGGATTTTGAATCCAGCGCGTCTACCAGTTCCGCCACCCCGGCATATTCAGGCTACGAATTATAGCGATTGAAAGTCTTTTAGGGAAGTCTTATTTTATGGAAAGCCTCATCCCAAGTGACTTTTATGTCCTATTCTGAAAAATAAAATAGCGACAAAGCAGTGAAAGAATGAGTCAGTTTGGTATGATCATTGAATGAAATTAACAGATTTTAAATTTGATTGCCCCACTGAACTCATTGCCCAGTTTCCTACGCCAGATAGAACGGCAAGCCGTTTATTATCATTGAACGGCGAAACAGGGGAGTTACAAGATCGGCAATTTATAGATCTTACGTCATTATTAAAACCAAATGATTTGTTGGTATTTAACAATACAAAAGTGATCCCAGCCCGCTTATTAGGTCGTAAAGATACTGGCGGGAAAGTGGAAGTCCTTATCGAGCGTGTGTTGGACGAACATCGTGTATTAGCTCATATACGCAGTAGTAAGTCTCCTGGTGCAGGACGACGTTTACGGTTAGAAGATAAATTAGATGCCGAAGTATTAGGGCGACAAGGCGCCTTGTTTGAATTAGTTTTTCATCATGAGGAATCGGCCACTAGCTTACTAGAACAGCATGGTCGTTTGCCATTACCACCTTATATAGAACGGGAAGTGGCACAGAGTGACCTGGAACGGTATCAAACCGTTTATGCCCAACACACGGGGGCTGTTGCCGCCCCGACAGCAGGTTTGCATTTTGATCAGGCGATGCTAGCTAAGCTTATAGAGATAGAGATTGAGACTGCTCAACTCACGCTGCATGTTGGGGCTGGGACATTTCAGCCTGTTCGTGTTGATGATATAAAAACACATCAAATGCATTCAGAACGTATCGAAGTCACAGAACAAGTTTGCAGCCAAATCAGGACTACGAAAGCAAAAGGAGGACGGGTTATTGCTGTGGGCACGACCAGTATGAGAGCCCTTGAAAGTGCATCGCAATCGGGACAAATTGAACCGTTTAAAGGTGAAACAGATATTTTTATTTATCCAGGCTATGACTTTAAGCAAGTAGATGCGATGATAACCAACTTTCACTTATCAGAGTCAACGCTATTGATGCTGGTATCTGCCTTTGCTGGTAGAGAGCATATTTTGCATGCATATCAACATGCAGTTGAACAGCAATACCGTTTCTTTAGTTACGGTGATGCGATGTTTATTACGCGGAAAACAGTATGAAATTTTTAGATAACATTCGCTTCGTATTAGTCGGTACAACCCACCCAGGAAATATCGGTGCAGCGGCACGGGCAATGAAAACAATGGGCTTAACAAAGTTACATTTAGTTGAGCCATTACACTATCCCAGTGCAGAAGCAACAGCCCGTGCATCAGGTGCTGATGATGTCCTTGCGAACGCCGTTGTACATAGTGACTTAGTCTCAGCGTTAGAGGGCTGTCATCAAGTTTATGGCATGAGTGCTCGATTACGCCATTTGCCGGTGCCGGTTGTTGATCCAAGACAAGCAGTTGAACAAATTCAACAGCAACCGGATGACCATAAAACAGCGATATTATTCGGTCGGGAACACTCAGGCTTAACCAATGAAGAATTAGATCGCTGCCAGAATTTGATTAATATTCCAGCTAATCCAGACTACAGTTCATTAAATTTAGCCGCAGCGGTACAAGTGTTTGCCTATGAGTTAAAAATGAGTTTTGACCCAAATATAGAAGTAGGGCGTGTTGGAGAAGACAGAGAAGCCATCGATGCCACAGATTTAGAACACCTTTATCAACATTTTGAACAAAGCCTCACCGAGATTGGTTTTTTAGACCCTAAGAATCCTAAAAACTTAATACGTCGATTAAAACGTTTATTTAACCGTGCAGATATAGACCGAAACGAGCTACAAATATTACACGGTATTTTGCGTGCAGCAGAAAACAATAACAAAGAGGAAAGATCATGAATGACAAAGTCAGTACCTGGCAACATATCAAAGAAGATATACGCTGCGTTTTTGATCGTGATCCTGCGGCAAGAAATACATTCGAGGTTATAACGACCTATCCTGGCGTTCAAGCGATGCAGTGGCATCGACTTAGTCATGCGTTGTGGAAACGAAATCTAAAATGGTTAGCGAGAGTGTTATCCACATTTAGTCGTTGGTTAACTGGAGTTGAAATTCATCCTGCCGCAAAGATTGGCCGTCGATTTTTTATTGATCATGGCATGGGTGTCGTGATTGGTGAAACAGCTGAGATTGGTGATGATTGCACCCTCTATCATGGCGTGACATTAGGTGGAACATCTTGGAAAGAGGGTAAACGCCATCCAACTCTTGGCAATAACGTAGTGGTAGGTGCTGGGGCAAAAGTACTCGGGCCGATTACACTAGCTGATGGGGCTCGGGTAGGGTCAAATGCCGTTGTTGTCAAAGACGTATTAGCTGATCAATCGGTAGTAGGTATTCCTGCTCGCGTTGTCAGAACGGCTCAAACAGAAGATCAAAAGCAAAAGCAAAAATTAGCTCAGTCAGTTGGTTTTGATGCCTATGGCACCTCAAGTGAAACTTTAGATCCTGTTGCCACTGCAATTCATGGCCTAATAGAACATATTCATGTGATGGATAAGCGTGTTGACAGCATGTGCCAGACGATTCATCAGATGGGTGGCGAGTTACCAAACATCAAAATGCCTGATTTAGCAGATTGCGATTTAGGAGAAGAAGATGATAAAAAACAGGCAACTGTAAAAGTTGACTAAAATACTCGGACATGTGAAAATCCAATAATAATAAGAAAAACAACAATAATAAAAGGGTATTTCATATGAGACTAACAACTAAAGGGCGTTATGCAGTGACGGCGATGTTAGATTTAAGTCTAAATTACGGCATTCGCCCCATTACATTAGCGGATATTTCTGACCGCCAAGGCATTTCTCTCTCATACTTAGAACAGCTATTTGCAAATTTACGTCGCCAAGGTTTAGTCAGTAGTTCACGAGGTCCGGGTGGTGGATATCGCTTAAGCCGTTCAGCCGATGAAGTCACTGTGTTAGATGTTATTTCTGCTGTTGATGAGAAGGTCGACGTAACGCGATGTGAGGGCAAAGGGAACTGTTCTAATGATGGCAAGTGTCTAAGTCATGAAATCTGGCAAAGCTTGAGTGATCAAATCAGAATGTATCTAGGTGGTATAACTTTGGGTGAAGTCGTAAAAAATCACCAAAAAGAAAACAGTGAAGAAGAAGTCATAAAATTTGAAATGATGGGATAAAGACGTGATTACAGTAACAGAGTCAGCAGCAAACCGTATTCGGGACATGATAGCCAAGCGTGGTTCAGGTGTCGGCTTACGTGTGGGCGTGACAGAAAGTGGCTGTTCTGGTTATAAATATGCCCTTGATTATGCTGAAACAGTTACCGATGATGACATCGTCGTTGAGCGTGATAACGTCAAAGTCGTTATTGATCAGAAGAGTATGGAAATCATTGACGATACCGAATTGGATTACGTCAAAGAAGGCCTAAACCAAAGCTTTAAATTTAATAATCCCAATGCCGTATCAGAATGTGGTTGTGGCGAAAGTTTTAGCCTGACTAAATAAAAAAGCGTCAAATTCCCGATTGTAATGCCAACACTGCTATGATCTTGTTATGCAAGATCTAGATAATCTCAGTTTCGATGCCCAACATATCTGGCATCCCTATAGCAGCGTTAAACAACCCGGACAGATTCATGAAGTTGTCTCAGCCCAAGGTGTTTATTTAACACTGAGCGACGGCAGACAAATTATCGATGGTATGTCATCTTGGTGGTCAGCCATTCATGGTTATAACCATCCAGAGTTAAACCAAGCGGCTAAAAACCAAATCGACGTCATGGCCCATGTCATGTTTGGTGGCTTAACACACCCACCTGCCGTTGAACTAGCACGAAAACTGATCGATCTCACCGCAGATCCATTGCAATACGTCTTTTTTGCAGATTCAGGTTCCGTAGCAGTCGAAGTAGCGATCAAAATGGCCATTCAATATTGGTTTGCCCAAGAAAAGACACAAAAACAAAAAATCCTCACACTGAGAAATGGCTACCATGGTGATACCTTTGGTGCGATGTCGGTCAGCGACCCTGAAAATGGCATGCACAACTTGTTTGAGCAGGTAGTAGCAAAACAAATTTTCGCACCGGCCCCGACTTGCCAACGTGATGAAGATTGGCAAGAAAGTGATATTGCAGAGTTTAAAACCTTAATAGAAACACATCAGCATGAGTTAGCCGCCGTGATTCTAGAACCCTTAGTGCAAGGTGCTGGTGGCATGCGTGTTTAT
>JABGUA010000149.1 GCA_018646825.1 Piscirickettsiaceae bacterium | reverse complement strand
TGAATTGCTTTGGTTTTTAAGTGGCGAGACTAACATCAAATATTTGCAGGATAATGGCGTGTCAATTTGGAATGATTGGGCAACGGAATCAGGCGAGTTGGGCCCTGTTTATGGCGCGCAATGGCGTCGTTGGGCTGGTGAAGATGATCAAATTTTTGATCAGGTGGCTGCATTAGTTGATGGGCTGAAAAATAATCCTGATAGTCGCCGACATATCATTAGTGGTTGGAATGTTGCTTTATTACCCGACGAATCAAAAAAGCCATGGGAAAATGCTGAAGCCGGTTTGATGGCGTTACCGCCATGTCATCTCTTGTATCAATTCTATGTGGCTAACGGTAAGTTAAGTGCTTCTTTGTATATCCGTTCAAATGACTTATTTCTAGGTAATCCTTATAACACGGCATCGCTGGCATTTTTAACGCATATGTTGGCACAGCAATGTGATTTGGATGTGGGTGAAATTGTCATGAGTATTGGTGACGCACATATTTATACCAATCATTTTGAGCAAGTAAAAATGCAGTTGGCTCGAACGCCTGGTGCGTTGCCGAAGCTGGTTATAAAGCGGAAACCGGATTCAATCTTTGATTACCAATTTGATGATTTTGAGATTGTTGATTATGTTTCACAAGCACACATAGCGGCACCAATCGCAGTGTAAGGAATTAATGATTTTAGGATTTTAGGACTTAATGGAATAGGGAGAAGGGAATGGGTAAGCCACTATATTTAGGTTGGCGAGACGAGTTTTCACAGGACGGTGGTTTTATTATTGATGAGCAGCATCATGGTGTTTTAGCTTCGATTAATTCTTTACATTACTTTTTGCAGCAGGGACATGGTCTTGAAGCTTTATTACCGACTGCAAAAATTGTGTTGCAATATTTGCAGTTTCACGCAAAAACTGAGGAAGGTATTTTGCGGGATGCAGAGTATAAAGACATTGAACAGTTTGTCGAGCAGGCTGAGCAGGATGTAGTTGCCTATAAAAAAGCCTGCCGCGAAGCTATTTCATATAAAGATCCACAGTATTTACTGACTTTTTTAAGGGGTTGGTGGTCACGGCACTTGGATGATCATAAAAACTTTTCTGCTTATTTGAGTGATTAAACTTTACAGCAGTCCTGATTGTGCAAAAGAGACATTGTGTGCATCACCAATAATAATGTGATCGAGCACGCGGATGTCGACCAGATTTAATGCTGCGGTGAGTTGTCGTGTGACGGTAATATCCGCAGGACTCGCTTGCGGGTTACCGGATGGATGGTTGTGAGCAAAAATAACGGCTGAAGCATTGTGATGTAAGGCTTGTTTAAGAACTTCTCTAGGGTAAATGTTCGCGCTATCGATCGTGCCACGAAATAACTCTTCGAATGCGATCATGCGATGCTTAGTATCCAACCATAGACAAGCAAAAACTTCATAAGAGTAGGCACGCAGACGTTGTTTCAAGAACAATTGGGTTGTTTGTGTGTCAGAGAAGGTGTTGCCATGGTTCAATGTTGATGCCATATGGCGTTTACTCATTTCCATGATGGCCTGGAGTTGGGTAAATTTGGCTGGGCCGAGTCCGTGTTGTTGGCAGAATTGTTTTTTGTCGGCATCAAGAAGTGCCCGAAGGCTGCCAAATTGTTCGAGTAGTTGGCGGGCAAGCGTTACAGCAGATGTGCCAGCAACACCGGTGCGCAAAAAGATGGCGAGTAATTCCGCATCGGATAATATTGCAGCACCATGTTGTAAAAGCTTTTCGCGTGGGCGTTCATCGGCAGGCCAGTCTTTGATTGCCATTGTATGCATCCTTGCATTGTGATTTATGCTTTAAGTTAGCACAGTGTTTTTAACAAAAACAATCACTTGTTTTGAATTAGGTGATTAAAAAGAGTATTCTAAGCGACCTTTTTTTACGAATGAATTATGGCCGGTAAACTATATATTAAGACCTTTGGCTGCCAGATGAATGAATATGATTCATCAAAAATGGCGGATGTCCTTGCAGCGTCTCATCAGCTGGAAATTACTCAGGTGGCGGAAGAAGCAGATGTGTTGTTATTGAACACTTGTTCCATTCGCGAAAAAGCACAAGAAAAGGTGTTTCATCAGCTCGGGCGCTGGAAGCGTTGGAAGGATGATAAGCCAAACTTAGTGATTGGCGTGGGTGGATGTGTGGCCAGCCAGGAAGGCGATGCGATTCGTCGCCGAGCTCCATTTGTTGATTTAATTTTTGGCCCCCAAACCTTGCACCGTTTGCCGTCAATGCTGACAGATGTCCATAAGAGCCATCAGCCTAGAATGGACATTTCTTTTCCCGAAATTGAAAAGTTCGATAATTTGCCTGAAGCTAAGGCGGAAGGTCCAACGGCCTTTGTATCAATTATGGAAGGGTGCAGTAAGTATTGTACATTTTGTGTCGTACCTTATACCCGAGGTGAGGAAGTTAGCCGTCCTGTTGATAAAGTATTAACAGAGATAAGAGGCTTGGCAAAACAAGGTGTACGTGAAGTTAATTTGTTAGGTCAGAATGTGAACGCTTATCGCGGTGAGCTAGATGGAGAGGATAGTGCGGACTTAGCTCTGTTAATTCACTACGTTGCTGCGATTGATGGCATTGACCGTATCCGTTTCACGACTTCACATCCGGTTGAGTTCTCAGATAGTCTGATTGACGCGTTTGCCGAGGTGCCGGAGTTGGTGAGTCACTTGCATTTGCCCGTGCAGTCGGGCTCAGATCGTATTTTAACGATGATGAAACGAGGCCATACAGTTCAAGAATACAAAGATAAGATTGCGCGGATTAAAGTGGCGCGGCCAGATTTGAGTATGTCGAGTGACTTCATCATTGGTTTTCCTGATGAGCAAGATGCTGACTTTCAAGGCACAGTTGATTTGATTAAAGACATTGGTTTCGATCATTCTTTTAGCTTCATCTATAGCGCCCGTCCAGGCACGCCAGCGTCTGCTTTTATTGATTCGGTGACCGATGACACCAAGAAAGCCCGTTTGAAGCTGGTGCAAGATCAATTACGTGCGTTAGAAAGCCAACATAGCGAGAAGATGCTAGGGTCAACACAACGATTATTAGTTGAGCGTGAATCCCAGCGGCATGAAGGTGAGCTGGCAGGGCGAACAGAAAATAACCGAGTAGTTAACTTTGTTGGTGATACGGTGTTGATTGGAAAATTTGTTGATGTTCATATTACCGAGGCGTATACCAATTCATTACGTGGTGAGTTATTGGCTGACAGTGCCATTGTTTAATTTAAGGAACATTTATTCGTGACCGCTTCTTCTGCTCCACTCGAGTCCATTAGCTTTGAATTAAGCCCTATTGATAATGAGCGTTTGGCTAATTTGTGTGGCCACTTAGATGAACATTTACGCATGATGGAACGTGGTTTTGGTGTCGAGGTGAATAACCGCGGTGGCAAATTTCAGATTATCGGTCCTGCACTGGTATTGGCAAATGTACAAGATGTTGTGCATGGCTTGTATTCGGAGACATCACAATCTGTTTTAGAACCAGAGCAGGTACATTTAGCGATTCGTGAAGTGGGAGGCTCGGAGACCATTGCAGAGCCAGTAGAAAAAGAAATTATGATTAAAACGAAACGTGGCTTGGTTAAAGCGCGTGGAGAGAATCAGCATGCCTATTTACGTCGTGTGATGACACATGATATTAATTTTGGTATCGGGCCTGCAGGTACAGGTAAAACGTATTTGGCTGTGGCTTGTGCTGTTGAGGCGTTGGAGCGTGATTTTGCACGTCGAATTGTTTTGGTGCGTCCCGCTGTTGAAGCAGGGGAAAAGTTGGGCTTCTTGCCAGGCGATTTAACGCAAAAAGTCGACCCTTATTTACGACCGCTTTATGATGCACTGTATGAGATGCTCGGGTTTGAGCGGGTTGCTAAACTGATAGAACGTAATGTGATTGAAGTGGCGCCATTGGCTTATATGCGTGGTCGCACACTTAATGAATCCTTTATTATTTTAGATGAAGCGCAAAACACGACCGTTGAGCAAATGAAGATGTTTTTGACGCGTCTTGGTTATAACTCTACGGCAGTTATTACAGGTGATATTACGCAAATTGATTTGCCAAAATCACAAAAATCGGGTCTACGTGATGCAATCGAAGTGCTTAAGGGCGTTGAAGGCATTGGCTTTACTTTTTTCCAGGCTAAAGATGTTGTGCGGCATTCTTTAGTGCAAAAAGTCATTGTGGCTTATGAGAAGGCAGGTAGAGACAGTTAATGGCTGTAATAGTTGATGTTCAACAAGTCTATTTGGGCACTGTTCCAGAGATGCAATTGATACAACAATGGGCTGAGTCTGCTCTGCAAAAAGTTGCTGAGGATTGTGAGTTAAGTATTCGCTTGGTTGATGAAATTGAAAGTGCCGACTTAAATGCGACTTATCGCGGTAAGACAGGTCCGACGAATGTGCTGTCATTTCCGTTTGAGAGTGATATCGAGTTAACACCGGTACTTTTAGGTGATTTGGTGATTTGTGTGCCGGTGGTTGAACGCGAGGCTGGTGAGCAAACTAAGTTGCGTGAACACCATTGGGCTCATATGGTGATACATGGGTGTTTACACTTGTTAGGATATGACCATATTGACGATGCCGATGCTGTG
>JABGUA010000103.1 GCA_018646825.1 Piscirickettsiaceae bacterium | reverse complement strand
GTAACGAACAAGCCCCTGTAGATTATTTGAGTCTCGCAAGTCCACTAAACCATAGCTTTGGAACTGGCCACCGTACCCATTAAGAGTACCCCGAGATTGTTCCTGCTGAAGGTCATAGGAGATTTCAATCATATAGCGTCCAGGTTTGCCGGGAATAGATGTCAACACCCCCAGATCTTTCGTTGATATTGAACCACCATCGGCACGGCCGAAATAATGTTCCATGTCCATTTCTAGGCCCGTTTCAGTTGTCCGCTGGGCGAGGATCTTGCCGGCAGCATTTTGTACACTGCCAATTAAAGTTGCTGAAATAATCATGGGGTTTCCTTCGCCTTCTGCATAAAAATTAGGAATGGCGACACCACCAATATCCATACAGATATTGACGTTGGCAGTTTGCATGTAAAAGGCTGTTAAAGTAAGGGCTAAAGCACCAAGGACTGTTTTTTTCATAATCGTAGAACTCCGAAGTTGATTAAAGGTAACGACATTAATATAATGATCGTTATATTTATTATTAAATAACGATCGGTATTTTCAATATTTAAATAACGATCTATATATAAAGGTTTGTGATGAGACATAAAGGTGTCAAAAAAGATGAAACACGGCGAAAAATTGTTGCTGCGGCTAGTCATGGTTTTCGTAAGCATGGTTATGGTGGGATTGGCGTAGATGGACTTGCAAAGTCGGCTGGAGTAACCTCAGGGGCGTTTTATTCCCACCTCGGTTCGAAAGATGGGGCCTTTAATATTGCTTTGGCAGTCGGGCTTGATGAGGTTATTGATAGTTTGCCAAAGTTTCAGAGCGAACACGGCACTGCTTGGGTTAAGGCATTTTCTGAATATTATCTCAGTACTGAGCATCAGAATGATCTCGAATGTGGCTGTGCTATGGCGACCTTAACGCCAGAAGTCGTCCGTTTCGGCGACGAAATGCATGAAATATTTGAGGAGAAAATGTCTCTAATTGCAAAAATTATCGTAGAGGGCCTAGTTGGTGGAACAGAAGAAGATCGTTTTAGCAGGGCTTGGTCTTTGTTAGGAGTATTGATTGGAGGAGTCAATATCGCTCGAAGCATGAAAAGCATAGAGGCTTCTGAAGCAGTAGCAAATGCAATTAGACTTGCAGCAATCAGTGCCGCAGGTGAGACAAAAAAGGTGGCAGAATAAAAGAGGTCGGAGCCCTTTTCTTATTTTAACTTAATATTTAAAGACACCTGAACAGAGATCAAACGCCAGACTTAGTCTACATTATATAGAGTGGTAAGCTCTAAAAATTCGTATCGAAAGTGGCAGAATTTGGTGGTCAACCCCATTAGAACTTAAGCAAATAAACTTATAAGTTTTCCTTAATATCACGTATTATGAAAGCTAAGTGAATTTGATTAAGGTCTGAATAATGTCTGATATTGGTAAATCGATTATCCAATTTATTGTTGAAGAACAACGAAATTATCCGGGTTCAACAGGCTCTTTTACAGGGTTGATGACGGATATCGCCAGTGCCTGTAAGAAGATTGCTCACCTTGTTAATCGCAGTGGCATCATTGGTTTGGGTGGTGCAGCAGAGTCAGAGAATGTGCAGGGTGAGGTTCAGAAAAAGCTCGATATCATCACCAATGATGTGATGGTGGATCATTTGAATTGGACTGGTCATTTGGCAGCGATGGCATCTGAAGAGATTGAAGAGATTATTCAAATTCCAGATGGTTTGCCTAAGGGTGATTATTTAATTACGTTTGACCCGTTAGATGGCTCATCTAATATTGATGTCAATATTTCAGTTGGTACGATTTTTTCTATTTTACGTTGTCCTCCCGGCGTGTCTGAACCAACCGTCGAAGACTTTATGCAACCGGGGACAGAACAAGTCTGTGCCGGTTTTTGTGTTTATGGCCCAACGACGATGATGATCTTAACGACCGGTAATGGCGTCAATGGCTTTACTTTGGATCGTGATGTCGGTGAGTTTATTATGACTCACCCTAATATGACCATTCCTGAAGACACGGCCGAGTTTGCCATTAATATGTCGAATCAACGTTTTTGGGAGCCACCGGTACAACGTTATATTGATGAGTGTATGAACGGTGTTGATGGCGGTCGTGAGAAAGACTTTAATATGCGCTGGGTGGCGTCGATGGTGGCTGAGGTATACCGGGTGCTGACGCGAGGCGGTATTTTTATGTATCCGTTGGATACTAAGCCTTCGACGCAAGGCGGCAAACTCAGGTTAATGTATGAAGCGAGCCCAATGAGTTTTATTGTTGAACAGGCAGGCGGCATGAGTTCGACAGGGCGCGAGCGGGTCATGGAGATAAAGCCGGATGGCGTGCATCAAAGAGTACCGGTTATTTTAGGTTCGAAGAATGAAGTGGAACGCGTGGTGTCTTATCATCAAGAATGACTTTCGTCTTATTAGGATTTTTCGATGAAAAAATTAAAGAATGAAAAAGAACTGCTTAAAAAAGCGATCATAGAAGGCATTAAATACGGCGAAGAACGCGGTGTTGTTGAGTTTGAAGCGACAGATTCGGCAAAAGATAAAATCGAGTATATTTATCGGCTACTTGTTCATGACAAAGTGATACAAGGCTTGCCAGAAGACCAAGTTTCACTCAAATCGATGCAGCATAAACTCGCTATTTGGGCTTCGAAGAGATAGTGATGTAGAGAGAAATTAGTACTATATGAGACATTGGTTGGCATTATTTTATGAGAGGCATTTGCTTGCAAAGCCAGTCCGAAGCTTATTTTTTATCCTGCTCCTGACGGCTATTTCAAGCTGGTATATCCAAGATTTTAAGCTCGATATTTCGGCTGATTCTCTCGTGCTTGAGAGTGATAAAGATTTAAATTACCACCGTTCTATTAACGCTCGCTATGGATCAGATGATTATCTGATTGTTACTTATACGCCTAAGACGGATTTGTTTGATCGTCAGAGCCTGGATGATATAGCGGTACTTCGAAACAGCTTAGCCGAAGTCGAGCGCGTTGAGTCAGTTATTAGCATCCTAGATGTCCCTTTGATCGCTAGCCCAGCCATGACTTTTCGTCAGCTACAGCAACATACCCGCTTATTACGCGATGTTGATACCGACTTGGAACTGGCTAAAAAAGAGTTGCGTGAAAGCCCCTTGTACCGAAATAGGCTGGTTGGACAAGATGGCAATACAACAGCGCTGCAGGTTAATTTTGAACGCGATCAAACCTATATTGATTTGAGAAATCAGCGTGATGCTTTGCGAGAGAAAGAACTGGAGTTTGACTTGTCACCGGTAGAATTACTAGAACTGGAACGACTAGGTAGGGAGTTCAAGCACACTAGTTCTGCATTGATGGCACAAGAAGCGAGGAATATAGCGTCGATTAGGACGATCTTGGATAGACATCGTGATGTTGCAGAGATACACCTTGGTGGTGTGCCCATGGTTGTAGCAGATATGATGGATTTTGTACGCCATGATTTACGGGTGTTTAGTGTTGCTGTGGTTGGCATTCTTATTGGGGTTTTGGCGGTTATTTTTGGCCGGCTTCGCTGGGTTGTTTTACCTTTATTATTAGCATCGGTAGCCAGTGTGATGACGATAGGGTTGCTGGGCTTTTTAGAGTGGCGCATTACGGTTGTATCGTCTAATTTCTTAGCGCTTTTACTCATTTTTACTTTGTCACTGACAATTCACCTTATTGTTCGTTATCGTGAATTACAGGTGTTACAGCCACAAGCTGATCAATTTACGTTACTTAAAGACACTGTTCGCAGTAAAGTCATCCCCTGTCTTTATACTGTAATCACTACGATGGTTGCCTTCGGTTCTTTGGTTGTTAGTGGCATTCGGCCTGTGATTGATTTTGGTTGGATTATGGTTATCGGTTTAAGCATAGCCTTTATCCTGACCTTCACATTATTTCCCGTTATCTTAATGTTGATGAAGCCGATTCATTTATCACCAAAGCGTGATTTAACAGGGGTAATTACTGGCTTTTTTGCTGACCTCAATGCGCGTTTTGGCAACACAATCTTATTGCTAACATTTGTTGCCATGGTTTTGGGTGGCGTTGGCATATCGCGGTTGTCAGTCGAAAATCGCTTTATTGATTATTTCAAAGCATCAACAGAAATATTCCAAGGCATGTATTTGATTGATCAAAAATTGGGGGGCACAACGCCTTTAAATATTATCATTGATGCCCCAGCAGATTTTTTAATTGGTGATCAAGTATTCGAAGCTTTAGAGGATGAGGACTTTGAGCTTGAGTTGGAGGGAGAGCAAGGTTTTTCTGCAAGTAGCTATTGGTTTAATAGTTATCAGCTTGAGACCATCAAGGCGGTTCATCATTATCTAGATGAATTACCAGAAACAGGAAAGGTGTTGTCTCTTGCTACAAGTATGGATGTTTTAAAACAGTTGAATGAGGGTGAGGTCATGGATGATTTCTTTATGTCTATTTTATATAAACGCCTTCCAGAAGAAATAAAGCAAACCATGATAAGACCTTACTTGTCCGAAGATGGTAATCAGCTACGTTTTTCAGTTAGGGTGTTTGAGTCAGATGCTGGGTTAAAGCGGCAGGCTTTATTGGCAAAAATTGAAACAGGTTTGACGGAGCAGTTGGGTCTTGAAGAGGATCAAGTGCACTTAACAGGTATGTTAGTTTTATTTAATAATATGCTTCAAAGCTTATATCGTTCGCAGATTTTGACATTGGGTGTTGTCTTTTTTGCGATATTTTTAATGTTTACGCTGTTATTTCGTTCACTCAAACTCGCTTTGATTGCCATCGTGCCAAATTTGGTTGCGGGTGTATCAGTGTTGGGCTTAATGGGGGTGGCGGGTATCCCATTGGATATGATGACAATTACCATTACAGCAATTAGTGTTGGTATTGCCGTTGATAACACGATCCATTACATGCATAGGCTTCAAAGTGAGGTCGCTAAAGACTGGGATTACCCGGCAGCATTAAGGCGATCACACGGCAGCATAGGTCGTGCGATGTACTACACAACAATTACTATCATGATAGGTTTTTCTATCTTAGCGTTATCGGATTTTGTGCCGACAATTTACTTTGGTGTTTTAACAGCCTTTGCCATGTTTGCAGCATTATTAGCCGACTTAACTGTTTTACCCATTCTGCTAGGCAAGTTGAAACCATACGGTAAGCAAGCGCCTATTAAAAATTGAGTTTAAGGTAATTGCGGGTGATAAATAGAGTAAATGTTGATGGTAAAAAGCACTATCGCGTTTTAAAATCTGCTTGGCCATCTGAAAATAGTGAGTGCTTACTCTTATAAATAGATACATTGTTAATGAGTTATTTGCTTTGCTGCTTGTAGGGAAGATGCCAGGGCCCCTTCTAAATACCCCCCAGCATTAGATGAGGATTCCGTTCCAGCAATGATCAGATTGCTATTCCAGTCAGGGCTGGTCGAAGCGGCAAGACCGTACATAGGGTGGCTGTTTGCACCGAACTGATCTTGCTCGGTAGCGGTAAATTTTTCCTCTGACCAATCGATTAAAAAGGTATCGACAGGCTTTGCCGCTTGTTCGCCAAACAGGGCGGTTAATTGGTCCATTGTTACTTTAATCAATGTTTCTCTGCCGGCTGTTTTCCGGGCGGTGGCATTGATTCCGACAAACCCAAATAAAGCGGCTTTACCCTCTAAAGCAGAAGCATCGTGAATTTCCACTAAAGGTCCTGTCTGGCTGCTGGCAGATCCTGATAAGCCTTGTTGCCGCCAGAAGGGCTGATCATAAACAGCGACAAACTTCGCGTGAGCGGCCATCCAAGTGAGCGTGTTTGTGCACTCGTTGATGAGTTTGTCAGGTAATGATGGTGAAAATTGAATGGTGTCAGAAAGTAGACGGAGCGGTAAAGCGGTAATGACCTTTTGTGTTGTGATGGTGACGTCGCCAGTTGGCGTGGCGCAAGTCAGTGCTATATCGCCAGTTGCCAGTTGTGTCATGAGGTGTATTTGATGTCCTAATTGGATTGCGTCGGTAGGGAGTTTAGTTGCGAGGGCCTCAATTAGACTCAACATACCGCCTGAGAGGCGCATAGAGATGGGACTGGTGGCGATGCCAAGCTCATGTCGCTGTGGTGAGTTTCCTCGACCTCGGTCGAACAGGTGAGCACCAGTTTGATATTGTTGAAATGCGGTTAGCCCTAATTCATTAACTAGGTTATCCATTAACGGATGCATGTCTGGCCAAAACCAAGAAGGGCCAAGATCATATCGTTCAACGTTAGCGTCAATATTCGCTGTCGGTTTTGATGAAGGCAAAGAAACGATACGGCCACCAAGGCGATCGCGGGCTTCGAAAATAGTCGATTGGATGCCGCGTTGTTGTAGTAAATAAGCAGTATAAAGCCCGCTTAAGCCGCCACCAATAATGGCAACAGGTGTGTTGATTGTTGTGGTCATATTTTAAGGTCTTAGAAAGGTTCTGATTGAGGTCTAATATCGAGTTCATGTGTCCATGCAGATGGTGCTTGGTTTGCGAGATCCCAATAAAGCTTGGCGATATCTTCTGGTTGTAAGCAGCTTTCTTGTTTGAGTTTTGGAAAGCATTTTAGACTGAGGTCAGACCAGATAATGCCATCTAGAATTGGATGAACAACATGAATGCCTTGGGATTGGAATTCTCGTGCGAGAGACTGAGCAAAACCGCGAAGGGCAAATTTGGCAGAGCTGAACGGGCCGAAACCGGCACTACCCCGTGTGCTGGCTGTGGCGCCGGTTAGAATCAATGTGCCTTTACCTTGTGCTTGCATCGATGGCATAACGGCATGGCTGACATTGATTGCGCTTAAGACGATGGTGCGCCATGCCGACTCAAAATCAGTCGGAGCAAGATTGAGAAATTTGCCTCGAATGAGCGCCGCAACGTTATGGATAACAATCGTGGGCACGCCATATTGTGCAATTGCAGTGTCAATGCTGGTCTTAGTTTGGATCGGATTTGTTAAGTCGACATGAACTTCGCCAGAGGAGCGCGCCATTGTGGTGACCTGATAGCCATTCTGTTCGAAGTGGCTGCGAGTGGCTTCACCCAAGCCGGGCCCATAGCCTGCGATAATAAGGTGTGGTTTCATGGTTGATCTCTAGTTGTTTTGATCGGGCATGCTCAGGGTTAAAAGTTTACCTTGTTGTGTGATTTTTAAGTGTTTTAAAAATGACATACCCAACAAAATTTCATCGAATTGCATGCCTTGGCTGATGCTTGCTTGTACGTTTTGCATTTCGAGACTACCAAGCGAGATACTATCTAATTTTGTCATGAAAGAAGTGCTTGTGCCATTGGCTGTGACGGTCTTGTGAGACATGCCTTTTTTCAGATTTAGTCTCTGGGCTATATGCTCAGGAATGGCCACATTGGTTGCACCGGTATCAAGCAAAAATTGAACGTCCTGGCCATTTATTTGACCATTGGCTACGTAATGACCCTGGCGGTTTTGTTTTAAGACAATTTCCTGTTCACCGAGGGGATTAACGTGTGTTGTGATTGTTTGATTGGGATTGTTTATTTTTTCTAGGGCGTCATCGAAGAAAAAGCTGGCGCCACCTAGCAACGCAATCCAAATAACAGCGATGGTGAAAGTGTTGAAAGTCGGTGGGTTAACTTGCTTATCCATGTGTTAGTAGACTCGTATTTTGTCCTTTTTTTGCATGTTATCGTGCCGGGTTTTTGGTGGCATTGCAATTGATCTTGTAATGAAAAAAGATCTGATGCGTCAGTATTTTGCGAGACCCTGTATCGAAAATGATTTTTCAAACGTATTGGGTTTTAGTGATGGTGTCATTATGTGTAATGCGGGGTCTTAGGTTTAGCTGATATGCAGGAAAGGAATCAAACAGTGCGATGGCAAGCTGATGAAAAGCGCTGGTCGGCGTTGATGGCTGCGAGTCATCTTGGTGATAAAGTAGCTTATGCTCAGCTTTTGTCTGAATTAACGGATGCGCTTACTGGTTATTTACATAAACAGTTTGGCCAATTTGAGTTAATTGAGGATTGTGTTCAGGAGTGTTTATTAGCGGTTCATAAAGCCAGACATACCTATGATCCAAAGCGGGATTTTCGACCTTGGTTTTTTACGATTGCGCGGCATAAGACGATTGATGTGTTGCGGCAATCAAGTCGTCATGTGGGTAGCGTCAGAAGTGGTTTTAGATCCCGTTGATGATGTCAGTGCCGATGGTTTTAATCGGCTTTTGGATGGGGCAAAAATGATGTTGCGTTTGTCAGCTGATCATAGAGAGGTACTGGTGATGACGAAGTATTTAGGTTTGACAACATTGGAAGTGTCGGCGTCTTTAGGAATCAGTGAAAGCGCTGTTAAAGCGCGATTGAGGCGTGGGTTGAAAAGAATACAAGAAGTTTGGGATGCGGAGTCAATTTATCCATGAAAAATGATCACGAAAAATTAATTACGGCTTTGGTTAATGATCTTAAACCCGTTGCTAAGCCGGCAGGGTTTGTTATGCCTTTTCAGCTATGGCCAATGATGGCGGTATTATTCGCGAGTGGCCTGGCCTGGTTGATGGGGCCCTATCGCCCCGGGGCATTAGCCCAATTAGCGGCGTCATTGCAGTTTTCAGTTGAGACTGTTGTGGGTTGTATTGCTATTACGATGATTGCTTTCATAGCTTTTAGATCGGCGATTCCTTCGGGTATGACGGAGTTTAAACAACGTGTTATGCCGATATCTTTGCTGTTTGTTTGGATTGGTTTTTATGTTTATGGCATTGTGGATCCGGCGCTGGCGGAATCAATGGCGGGTAAACGGGATCACTGTTATTTAGAAACGATGTTGTTTGCTACTTTGCCACTGTTGGTAGGTTTGTTTTGGGCTAAAAAATTATGGCCAATCAATAAAATTCAGACAGGCTTGTTGTTTGGTCTAGCATCAGGCGCCATCGCAGCAATGGTGATGCAATTTGCTTGTATGTATGAGCCAATGCATGCGCTGTTGTTTCATATTTTACCTGGCTTGGCGATGGGCGTCATCGGTGCTTTTCTGGCTAAGGTGATTATCAAATTAGACTAATTTTGTGAACTGAGTATCGTTTTTAGTTTATTCGACGTATTGGGTTATGTGTGTGAAGTGATTCGCTTTGGGCGCTATCGATAACTTTTAATAACGGAGAATAACAATGGTTTTAAATAAGCATATTTTGTCGGCGCTTGGCTTGGCGGCAATGTTGGTGGGTTCAGCTGTACACGCCTCGTCGGCACAGATTCAAGTTAATTTTACCAATAACGCGCCAACAGGCGGCACGCTTCAAACGCCAGTTTGGGTCGGCTTTCATGATGGGTAGCTTTGATACTTTCACAACCGGTCAGGCGGCTACTCAGGGCTTAGAGCGTTTAGCGGAAGATGGCAATGTCAGCGTGTTAAGTAGTGAATTTAAGGCCAGCACAATGGGCGGTGTTGATGGCCGTGTTGGTAACGCACCTATCGGGCCACAAGGTTCAGCAAGCAATACTTTTACTGTTAATACTGATGGCAGCAATAATTACTTTTCTTATGCGTCAATGGTATTGACCAGTTCAGATTTCTTTATCGGTAATGGCGATCCATTAGCGGTTGATCTTTCAGACTTATTGAGTGGCATGGTGTCATCGTTGAGCTTTGATGTCTTTCGAGTTTATGATGCGGGAACAGAGGTGAATGATTTTGCAACCTCTCCAGCTGCCGGTGCGTTTGGTATTCCGGGTGGTCAATCAATGCCAAATCAAGGAGCAGATGAGAATGGTGTTGTATCGTTTGTAGGTGCGGCAGGCTCAGAAATCCCACATAGCTTTGATGCTTTAAATGCGTATATTTTATTTGCTAATGCAGCAGGTATCTCAGATGACGTTTTCTCAGCGCTTAACTTTACAGGCTATGAGAGCATTGGTTCGTTTACATTAACCAATGTATCTGAAGTGCCTGTGCCAGCCGCTGCATTTCTTTTTGGCCCTGCTTTGATGGGGTTCTTGGTTTACGTCGTAAAGCCAACCGTGCCTAAATAAATTTTAGGTTCATCGCTTCTAGGGGTGGCCATCATTGTATGGACGCCCCTTTAGTTTTTTTGGTGATGATTATGCTGAGGTTGGGCGATTGCTCGGTTTTCTTCTCCGGCGAGCTGGGTTTGGCTTAGATGGGTCTGAAGCCTGTTGCTTTGTGTTACCGCGAGAAGGGTTTCCTGACGGTTTTGATACCCGTTTTCGGTGTTTGTGGGGCTTGTCCAAACTGGAAGCAGGGAGATCATGAACCGGCTCAAAGCCTTCAATGACGCGACGCTCTATCAGTTCGCGGGTTAAATGTTCGATATCGGATAGGTAGTCAAACTCATCTGAACAGACTAAAGATATAGCATGACCGGTGGCGCTGGCACGGCCAGTACGGCCAATCCGATGGACATAATCTTCAGGAATATTAGGCAGGTCAAAATTGATCACATACGGTAATTGATCG
>JABGUA010000142.1 GCA_018646825.1 Piscirickettsiaceae bacterium | reverse complement strand
GCTGGTTCTACTATGGTTGTTTTTCCTTTCGCGTACATTCCTGCCAATAATAAACAGGATTTCACTTGAGCACTGGCCATCGGTAATTCATAAGCAATCGCATATAAGGTGTTACCCCCTTGCACATGCAAAGGTAGTTTTCCTTCATGGCTGCCGATCACCGCGCCCATTTTTGCGAGTGGGTCAATAACCCTACCCATTGGCCGTTTTGCCAGTGAATTATCACCTTTCAAGACCGTATTAAAATTTTGCCCTGCTAACAGTCCACATAAAAGTCGTATTGAGGTGCCTGAATTCCCTAAATCTAGGGCATTTTCTGGCAATGTTAAACCATTCATCCCTACACCATGAATAATGACTCGACCCTGTTCAGGGCCCTCTATTTTAACGCCCATTTCCCTGAATGCTTTTAATGTGGCTAAGGCGTCTTCACCTTCCAAAAAACCAGTGACATTCGTCACACCTTCCGCAATGGCACCCAGCATAATTGAGCGGTGCGAAATAGACTTATCTCCAGGTACGCGAATATCACCCGTTAGTTTCCCGCCCGGTTGAACGATATATTGTTTTTGTTGTTCACTCACGCTATTTTAAACTCCACTAGTCTCAATTCCATTTGAACACATTTCATTATTATTGACTTAAAACTCACTTAAAACGGGTATCACGGGCTTGTTTAGCTCGTTGAAATAAATCCATCAAATAATCGCCATCTTGTTGCTCTATGGCTTGCTCAATCTCTGCCATTTGCTGCTGATATTGTTTTAGTAATTGTAAGATCGCCACATTATTGCTGAGACAAATATCTCGCCACATCACAGGATCGCTTGACGCAATACGTGAAAAGTCTCTAAAGCCGCCAGCAGCAAAACGTAAAACATCATCAACATCTTCGCTTTGAGCTAATAACCCGACTAAGTTAAATGCTAATAAATGCGGTAGATGACTTGTTGCTGCCAAGACATGATCGTGGTGATTTATTGTCATTTCTGACACCTCCGCTCCAGCATCGGTCCACATTACTTGTACTACTTTTAATGCCTCTAGGTCCGTTTGCTCAATGGGCGTCAAAATGACCCTATGACCTTGATAAAGTTCAGGAAAAGCAGCTGATGGCCCACTTTTTTCTGTACCGGCAATGGGATGCCCCGGTACAAATTGGCTTATTTTATCACCCAAACTCATTATCGCAGCTTCCACGACTTGCGCTTTGGTACTACCTGCATCAGTAATAATCATATTATCTGTTAAATGCGGCGCTATGTCTGCTAATGTCTTGGCCATCGCGCCCATCGGCACGGCCAATAAAACCACATCTGCACCCGTGATTGCATCTTCAACAGAGATCGCAGCACGATCAATCAAACCTAATGATAATGCTTGCTGCCGCGTTTCTTCACTTCTCGCAAAACCCACCACTTCTGCTACTTTTCCCGCTTTTTTCAAAGCCAAGGACAGCGAGCCTCCAATCAAGCCAACACCAATAATTGCTAAACGGTTAATCATATCGTTTGCTCCAAAGCAATGGCTAAAGCATCAAGACAACGCTGGTTCTCTGCTACTAATCCAATACTAATACGCAAATGGTTTGGCAAACCATAATTGTCGATAGGTCTGACAATAACGCCTTGTTGTAATAAAGATTGAAAAATAGGTTTAGCCTTGGTTTTAACATCTACCGCAATAAAATTACCTTTTGAGGGAATATATACGAGGCCCAATTGTTCAAACCCAAGCTCAAACTGCTTTAATCCTGCTGCATTTTCCTGTCTCGCTTGATTAATATAAGCCCGGTCTGTCAAGGCTGCCGCCGCTGCCGCTAAAGCCAGACTATTCACATTAAAGGGCTGCCTAATACGATTTAGTAGATCGGCAATATCAGAAGAAGATAAGCTATAACCCACCCTTAATCCAGCAAGTCCATAGGCTTTTGAAAAGGTACGGGTTATCACTAAATTGGGATAAATTGTCAGCCATTCAATGGTGTTGATACTTTGTGTTGTGTATTCAACATAAGCCTCATCTAACACGACAATAACGGATGCTGGTACTTGCTGTAAAAAGGCTTCGACCTGTTCTGGTACCAATGCTGTGCCTGTTGGATTGTTCGGATTGGCTATAAAAATAAGCTTTGTTTTATCACTAATTAATGTCGCCATGGCATCTAGATCATGTCCATAATCACGTGATGGTGCGATAACTGATTTGGCCCCAATCGCTTGTGTCACTAGCGGATATACCGCAAAGGCATATTGTGAAAAAATAACTTCATCAGTCGGCGAGACAAATGTTCGGGCCAACAATTCCAAAACGTCATTTGAGCCATTACCCAAGGTAATTTGAGGAGGCGTAAGCTGATAATAATCGGCTAAAGCTGCTTTTAAGGTAAAACCGTTACCATCGGGGTAACGCGTCAACTCTTGTGCTGCCTTTTTTATTGCGGTTAAAGCAGATTTTGACGGGCCCAATGGGTTCTCATTTGAGGCCAGCTTAATAATGTTACGAATACCGAGCTCACGCTCTAATTCTTCAATAGGCTTGCCTGGTTGGTAGGGTTTTAAAGCCTTAATATTCGGTAACGCGATATCACAGGCATTCATAGCGTCTGTGACTCGGGTTCTGATTTAAAGCTATCTAAAATCAATAGCACTGCACCAACACAAATAGCTGAATCAGCAACGTTAAAAGCCGGCCAATGGCTGGTGCCAATATAGACATCAAGAAAATCGATTACATAGCCATAATGAATTCGATCAATCACGTTGCCAATTGCCCCACCTAAAATTAAGCTTAATGAAATGGCCTCTAGTTTTGCATGTGGTTTTAACTTCGCTAACCAAACCAATAAAACGATGCTAATGACACTCGCAAGCACAATAAAGAACCAACGCTGCCAACCACCCGCTTGGGCTAAAAAGCTAAAAGCTGCACCATGATTATGCGCCATAGTTAGGTTGAAATAAGGCATAACTGCGACTGTTTCATACAAAGACAACCAAGATACCATTAGCCATTTTGTGACTTGATCAAGTGCAATTATTACCGCTGAAATCGTCAGGTACTTGAGCATTTTTTCACACCATTACGCATAATGACGATGTTCACCTTCGCCATCAATATTATCAATACAACGGTCACAGAGTTCAGGATGCGTTTCGTCTTGGCCCACCTCTGCTGTTTGATGCCAACAACGATCACAACGTGCATGATCAGCTGGCACAGCTAATAACGCTAGGCCGAGTAACTCACTGTCAACTGCATCGCTGGGTTTGTCTCGCATCGGTAACAGGGTCACTTTAGATGTAATTAAAACGAATTTTAATTCTGTCTCGATTTTATCCAATACTGCTTTCAAAGGCGCGTCAGCATATAAACTGATTTCAGCCGTTAAGCCCCCTTTGATTTTGCCCTCATTACGTAGCACTTCGAGTTGTTTAGATACCGCATCGCGAACCGTGAATAATTGACTCCAGAACCCGTCATCGAGCTCGACCGTTTCTGCTAATGGCGTCAATCTGTCATACCAGGCGTTAAGCATGACAGAGTCATTACGTTCGCCTGGTAAATGTTGCCATAATTCATCGGCAGTGAAGCTTAAAATCGGTGCAACCCAACGCGTTAATGCTTCTAAGATATGATACATCGCGGTTTGTGCTGAACGCCGACCGACACTATTTTCTTTCATGGTGTACTGACGATCTTTGGTGATATCTAAATACAAGCTACCCATTTCATTGGCACAGAAATTATGCACTTTTTGATAGATAGTATGGAACTGATAGCTCTCATACGCTTCAAGAATATCTTGTTGCACATGATAAGCCCTATCGACCGCCCATTGATCAAGCGCCAACATATCTTCCACTGCAACGCCATCTGTTGCAGGATTAAAGTCAGATAAGTTCGATAGTAAATAACGCGCGGTATTACGAATACGGCGATATGAATCAGCCGCTTGTTTCAGAATCTCATCAGACACATTCATCTCAGCTGTGTAATCTGATGATGCTACCCAAAGGCGAATGATATCAGCCCCTAAATTATTCACCACTTTTTGTGGCGCAATCACATTGCCTTTAGATTTCGACATTTTCATGCCGTTAGCATCTACTGTAAAACCATGTGTTAATACCGCTTTGTAGGGTGCCTTTCCTGTTGAAGCCACCGATGTCAGTAAGGATGATTGGAACCAACCGCGATGTTGGTCACTGCCCTCCAAATAAAGATCGGCGGGTCGTTTCAAGTAATCACGACGGGCTAATACACAGGCATGTGAGACACCAGAATCGAACCAGACATCAAGGGTATCAGACACTTTCTCGTAATCTGCTGCCTCATCACCCAATAATTCGCTGGCTTCCATTTCAAACCAAGCATCAATGCCTTGTTGCTCAACTTGTGAGGCCACTTGTTCCATTAATGCTTCTGTATTTGGATGCAATTCACCTGTTTGTTGGTGGACAAATAATGGAATTGGAACACCCCATGTGCGCTGACGGGAAATACACCAATCTGGTCGTCCTTCCACCATGCCTTCAATGCGCTTTTGGCCCCAATCTGGCATCCATGTTGTATCATTAATCGCTTGTTCTGCGGCCTTACGTAAGCCACTTTGATCCATGCTGATAAACCACTGCGGTGTTGCTCGGAAAATAATCGGGCTTTTATGACGCCAACAATGCGGGTAGCTGTGCCGAATATCAATATGTTTCAGTAAAGCCCCTTTTTCCTGCAACACAGCAATCACATTGGGATTCGCTTTAAATACCGATTGACCAGCAAAAAGTGCTGTGTCAGCTAAGAAAACACCATTTGCACCAACGGGATTGTCCACCGCTAGTTGATATTTCAGGCCGACGGTAAAGTCATCTTGCCCATGGCCCGGTGCGGTGTGTACGGCGCCAGTCCCTGCTTCTGCCGTGACATGGTCACCGAGAATAATAGGTACTTTTTTGTCGTAAAACGGGTGGTGTAACTCTAGATTTTCTAAGACTTCACCTTTGCAACGGACAATGATTTCACCCGTCATACCGTAACGTTCTAATGCACTTTCATACAACGCTTCCGCTAGCAATAGACGTTCTTCACCACATTGTAATAACAAATAGTCATATTCTGGATTTAGCGATACCGCTTCATTAGCAGGTAATGTCCATGGCGTGGTAGTCCAAATCGGTACACTGATAGTGCCATGGCCCTTACCACCGCACGCTTGTTCGAATGCCGCTTGGTCAACGACATTAAAACGAACATCAATCGCGGGTGATGTTTTATCTTCGTGTTCCACCTCTGCCTCTGCCAAAGCTGAACCACAATCGACACACCAATGGACCGGTTTAACGCCCTTGTGTAAATGGCCTTTTTTAACGATTTCACCCAAGGTCCGAATAATATCTGCTTCGTAACTGAAATCCATCGTGAGATAAGGATTATCCCATTCCGCTTGTATACCTAATCTTTTAAAGTCTTCACGTTGGCCATCAACTTGCTTTTGGGCATAAGTCCGGCAGGCCTTTCTAAATTCGCTGGCCGATACTTTAACGCCCGGCTTACCTATTTTCTTTTCGACATTAAGTTCGATAGGTAAACCGTGACAATCCCAACCAGGTACGTAAGGCGTATCAAAACCCGATAACGTTTTTGATTTTAAAATAATATCTTTGAGAATTTTATTAACCGCATGGCCAATATGAATATCGCCATTCGCGTAAGGAGGGCCATCATGCAAAATAAACGTGGGTTTACCTTGGCCATTATCCCGCATTTTTTGATAGAGATTGATATCCTGCCAATGCTTTAACATCAATGGTTCGCGGTTAGGCAGTCCCGCTTTCATTGGGAACTTGGTTGCTGGCAGGTTTAAGGTATGTTTGTAATCGGCCACAAATGGTCCCATTGCTCTTGGTTAAAGAAACAGGTCATTATACGGGCTTTTATGGCTGATCTAAATCACTGAATGGTGTTTTAGCCTAATCTTTTTTCCTACGCTTGTTTTGGGTGTCAATCACTTTCATTTTCTGGCGCAATATTCAACAGTAAAGCACTCCTTGCAAAAATATCGCTAGGTAGTCCTAATGCTTGTTTTAAAGCAATATCTCGCTCAAATGGATTGGTGATTTTGGATATAGAACGCATTTGTTGAAAGGTCAGGTTTAATGGAAAATAATAGGGTGATACTAACGCCATATTGACCAATGGAAAGTCACTGCCATACACCAAGCGGCCTTGTAACCTCGAATCTACTAGTGCTTTATTTATATAGCCTAACTTATTGATTTGAGTCAAACTTGAAATATCTGTGTACAGGTTAGGATACGCCTCGAACATGGTCAAAATGCGTTGATAATTATCCTCGCCATGGCTTTCACCTGTTGTGGCGATATGACCCGCAATCACTTTGACACCGAGTGATAATGGCAATGCCAAACGTTTGGGGTCACCATACTCATCGATTGCATCAGAAAACGAACGCTCTTGCCCAACATGGCTTAATAGGGGCAAGTCTAGCGCTTTCATTTTCAAGTAAAAAGCGGTTAATCGACTATCGCTCGGATCGATATGTTGAATATTCGGGATCCATTTTATTAGTTTAGCCCCTTGCTGTTTAACTTGTTCTAATTGGGCTAAGGCATCGTGTCGATATGGATTAATGCTAGCGCCAAAATAGACGTTCGGATATAAACGCGCTTGCTCTGCAACATAGTCATTTGGAATATAAACTTGGGTGTTGCCAAGATCTAACTCACCTTGTTCGTTAACAACGCCATCTAGCGCTAAGATTACGACGCCATCACTATTATCAGCTTCGGCAATCGTTTTAGATAAGCGCTGAACAAGTACTTGATCACCCTTCTGTTTCAATAACGCTTCATCAACGCCAAATGCGCCCAGATAATAGTCAAACTTGTAGCTATCCTTCATGGCATCAGCAACAAAGCAGCCACTGTCGCCATAACCTAAACCCGCAATATGGACGTGCATGTCAATGATCGGGCTGTCGGGCAATGTTTGTGGTTCTTGGACTGGGCCTTTAAATAAAAGCCACCTTGCAATCAAAGCCAGCGCTATTAATATCAGCATAGCTAATACGACTATTTTAAATGCTTTCCTTATCATTAAACTATTGCTTCCAATGCCCTATTTTGGTTACATTCTGCACTCATTTTGTGCTTATTAAAAATAGATAAATTAATCACAGACCGCAACATAAAAATGTCGTAGAATAAATCATTAATCATACCGTTACTCTTTATTTTTTGAGCATGCAAGATGTCAACAGCGACAAAAGTTATTCTCCACGGACTCACACAAGATGGTCGAAAATTTCGCCCTAGTGACTGGGCAGAACGCTTATGCGGTGCTGTTGCTACTTATGATAAAAATCGGCGTATTACCTTCCACCCATGTGTTGCTTTGGCATCGATAGAAGGTATCAAGTGTGTGGTGATTGAGGCATCACTTGAGAATGATGACGAAATGTTATTTAGCTTTCTTATCGACTTTGCGACTGAAAATAATTTACAAATCGAGCATAGCTCACAGATAAAAGACTTAGAAGCCTAGATTAACCGTTTTGTTCAGCTTCACCTTCTTCTGGCCAATTTTGAATATAATTTTTTAATAATCTATTTTCAAACTTCGCTTTTTTCAATAATTCTTCAACGATATCCGTAATCGATAACATCCCTTCAAGTTTGCCTTTATAGACAACGGGTAAGTGACGAATATTATTATCAACCATCTTTGTCATCGCATCTTCTAAACTCTCATCCGGATCACAGGTGATCGGATTTGGCGTCATTGCCTGTTTAACCGTGATATTGACTAAAGATTGATCTAACCCTTGGTGTAAAACACGTAATAAATCGCGCTCAGATAAAATGCCAACCAAGGTATCTGGGTCGACAATCAATACTGAACCAATTCGATGGACCATCATGAGAGATACCGCTTGGTCTAGCGTGTCTGCCGGTGATAGTGTGATCACTGGCTTGCCTTTATTTTTAGTCACCGATCTGACTTTCATCATTTGGCCTTTTCATTAACGTTGTTCATGACATTCTGCTTGAGGTCTTGCACTAAAAGCAACTGTTGAATTAAGTATGTTCTCGTGTCGACTTAAATTCAATACCTGGCCAACGTTCCACGGTCAAATCAAGATTCACTCGCGTCGTTGCAATGTAGGTCAGTCCTCCAGCACCATCTAACGCTAAGTTTTGTGATGCTTTACGCTTAAACTCTTCAAGCATTTTGTCATCATCACAATAGACCCAACGGGCGGTGTGTACTTGTACCGGTTCATAGGCACAATCAACATTGTATTCGCCTTTTAAACGATGGACGACCACATCAAACTGCAAAACACCTACAGCACCAAGAATCAGATCATTATTGTCCAAAGGTCTAAATAACTGCGTTGCACCTTCCTCACTGAGTTGCTGTAAGCCTTTTAATAACGCTTTGGTTTTTAAAGGATCTTTCAGACGAACTCGACGAAATAGTTCGGGAGCAAAATAAGGGATACCAGTAAATTGAATATCTTCGCCTTCGGTAAAG